>DYSA01000444.1 GCA_020726425.1 Fibrobacter succinogenes
GCGTGGACGCTGGGAACGAGTGCTGAAGCGAGTTTTTGTCCCCCGCTAACACCTCTGTAGTTACTGCTACTTTTGCTCTACCAATTTTTTATGGGGAATAGTCACCACAACCTGAGTCATCACGGCAGGATCGTTTACTGCAACCTCTTTCAGATCGGTTTGTTCCATATTGGTAAAGGTATGAACATACTGGAGTTTTACCGTTACCACTTCGTTTGGTTTCCACTGACCGCCAGCCCAGATCAGATTTTTGTTGAACCGTTCGGTTCCATCAAGATCCGTATCGTCCGCAGTAGGTTTCAAGAAAATCTCTTCATCGAGAAGAAGCTGGAACTGTTTGCTCACCGGGAAAATTCCCCCTGCAAGCATACGGATATAGAACTCGTTGTCCAACGATTTGCCTTCGCCGGTTTCACCTTCGAACCAGTTCAATCCCATAAGTCGATATTTCAGTTTGATCTTTTTTCCTACCGGCTGAATCAGTTCAGCCTGAATCTCAGCGGAGTGGCGAAGATACTTTTTTTCAACCGGTTCGGAGAGATTGTTCCACATAGGATGGTAGAGAACTTTTACCGACAGAGGAAGTTTTCCTGCGATTTTATGGTTCCACAAAGGTCCAACGGAGAGATCGGTTCGCCAGTTTTCGCGAGCGGTGGAGTCGGTGGTTTTTTCGTTCACGGTTTTTTCGTAGTTTACAGAGTAGCGCATATCCCCAAGAGCAAAATACCCAAATGAAGAACTTCCAAAATAGCCCTGAACCGCCAATCACGGCCAGAGTGAAAAACGGTTCACTTCGATTTCGGAAGCGGCAAATATTGAGACAGCAAAAGTGGCAAGAGTTAAAAGAACACGTTTCATAAAAACCACACAGAAATATTTGGAGTAGGAGAGGGGATTCGAAAGCAGCGTGTTCGAATCCCTAAAATTTAGTTATGCACATTCCAATCCGGCGCGAGTGGAAACCGAAACAATCCCGGCGCAGCGAAGCATTCTCACAAACACCACCGCATAGATTGAAATTCCCACAAAGAGTGCACCCGCCGAAACAAAGAGAAGAATCGCGATTTGCGCAATAGCAAAGTAGACAAAAACCGAAAAAACTGAGAGCGCTACAAAGGGACAAACAAGGGCCCACTGTTGCACGTAATATTCAGATTTGAAAAAGTCTCTTTTCAGATATTGCGACATAAGATTGAGGGCGAAAATCAGATACCACACTTGAAATCCGAAGGTCACGGTCAGAGCAACCATTCCCATCCATTCGCTGTGAACTCCGTGCTGAGCGTGAAGATAGTGCGCCAAGCGGTAGCCGGAAATTCCGAAAAGAGTTAGCACGGGAACCACTCCGAGAATCCCCGGAAGAAACTGTTTTGACGGCAATCCCGCACGAGTATAGTGACTCTGGAACACGGCAAAAAGTTTCAAGAGGAACAGAAATCCCGCCACAGCAAGTTCGCCCGCCGTAAGAATCGCCGCCGCTCCCGCCACTTGCGAATCTTTCGCCATGGCCGCGATTCCCGTGCCCACCACTGCATGCATTGCAATGGTAAACGGATAGAGCATCCACCCAAAATGGATCTGGTTGATATCAAATTCGTTGAGAAATGCACTCTTGAGCAGTTTGTTCACCAGCCATGTGAGAAGAAAGAGAACTCCAACCCAAGCGACAAACGCAGGAAGCATCAAAGATTGAAGATTTTCATGGATCACGGGAGAGAAAAAGCGGATCGTTCCGATGAACAGATTGAACGTCATGGAGAGCGCAAGGATCGGCGTGAGAACCACCGAGTTCGCCACGGGATTTTTGATCATTTCACGATGGCCACCTTCGCGGATCCAGTTGAACAGTTTTATCCCCAGCCACCCCATGAGTGCAAAGTGAAGGATCGCGAAAATCACCATAACCGCTTCGAGCGAACTGTAGAGAATTTCCGTGGAAACGGGAAGATTTCCGTGGTTGAGATGTTCGCGAAGAACTAATCCATTTGGATGTTTTACGGCATACTGAAAAAAGCCAAACGGGGCAACGGCAATTCCCCCAGCTCCCAGTGCTGAAAGAAATGTCATGGGGTTAAAAGAACGGTTCGACATACACAAACTCCTGTTGCGTTTATAGTTTTATTATTGTCGCATCACCATAATCACAAGTCGTGCCAAAATGGCACCGAATTGTGTATCTCATTGGTATGTATGATACAAAAATATTTTAAAGAAGGAGTATGCTCTGACCATATATGTGAATATTCCGATTCACCGTTGCATGAGCTGTTGCACAATGGTTGGCGAGAGAGATGTTTTTGGGAAAAAGAGTGTTGCAAGCGTACACTGTGCAACGCTCATTGGGTCGATCAAGCAGCGGGGAAAGTGGTCTGATATAGATGTGGTGAGCTGAAACGTATCTTGCAGTTGGTCAATGAACTTGTCGAACCGGTTACCGCAGATTGTCCTATGACAAATTCAGTGTCCAGATTCATACTCGTTCACACCGAAGTACTATTGCTTCGCGCCCCAAATATGTCATCTTCTGCTAAAACGACAAAGCGATTAAACGACTAAACAAAAGTGAATTACATTTCCCGATTGCCCAGTTTAGGCAGTAGTCTAACTTGGGTGAACTGAAGCTTCA
>DYSA01000445.1 GCA_020726425.1 Fibrobacter succinogenes
CACCTTTTTTATTTTCGGTGTTGTATGGAATAAGTGTCAAAGTTCACAAACACAATTCTCATTCCTATAGGCATATCGGCGATAAATCGATGGTACTCATCAAAAATTACTGGCGAGAGATGCAACCCGCGGTTCCATGGTAAGTTTCATACATACAAAGAGATTTGTCATTTTTACTTTGATTATATGCTTCGTTGTTGGTTCATTCTTGTGCGATTCAACACCCGAAGAAAGGATGAAAAATTTTATATCCCGAACAGAGTAAAAGAGAGAAAACAATAATCTAAAACCTCAAAACAAACCTCATCTATTGAATGTAGTGGAAAAAAGTGTAAATTATGGTGAGGATGATACATATTACGGTGGGAGAGTTCTCTCAGTTCTTCAATAGTATCATCTCGTTATTATTTCAAATAGTAATGAGATGAAACCTACGGGACGACAGGATCAAAAAATGGAATTTAAACTACAATCAGATTTTTCCCCCGGCGGAGATCAGCCCACGGCAATCGCCGAGTTGACTGCCGGACTGACCGCTGGTGAAAAGCATCAGGTTCTGCTCGGTGTCACGGGATCAGGGAAAACCTTTACCATGGCAAATGTTATAAAAAATGTTGGAATGCCTACTCTAATTATTTCACACAACAAAACACTCGCTGCCCAACTTTTTGAAGAGTTCAAAGAGTTCTTTCCCGAAAATGCCGTTGAGTATTTTGTCTCTTTCTATGACTACTACCAGCCCGAAGCATACCTCCCTGCAACAGATACGTACATCGAAAAGACAGCTGAGATCAATGATGAAATCGACCGTCTTCGCCTCAAAGCAACCTCGGCACTTCTCTCGCGTAAAGATGTAATCATTGTGGCTTCGGTTTCGTGTATCTACAATATTGGTTCACCGGAAAACTACAAAGCACATAGCTTTGCTATTTCAACGGGAATGAGCCTTCAACAGGAGGATCTCCTTCGCCGTCTCGTGAAAATGCAGTATGTACGCAATGACATAGCTTTTGAACGAGGAAGTTTTCGTGTTCGCGGTGATACGATAGACATTTTTCCGGCTTATGAAGAGAGTGCTCTCCGCCTTGAGTTTTTTGGTGATGAGATTGACCGGATCGTAATTTTCTCTCCTGTGACGGGAAAAATCCATTACCCACTCACCGAGACCGTTCTGTTCCCCGCAAAACACTACGTTGCTCCATCGGTGCCGTTGAAAGACGCCATTGCTCAAATTGAAGCAGAAATGGAATTGCAGGCCACACTTTTTGAATCCGAAGGGAAACTGATTGAAGCGCAAAGAATCCGTGAACGCACGCGTCATGACATGGAGATGCTTCAAGAAGTCGGCTATATAAATGGTATTGAAAACTATTCGAGAATTCTCGATGGTCGTAAACCCGGTGGGCGCCCATTTAGCCTCCTCGACTTTTTCCCTGATGAGTTTTTGACCATTATCGATGAGTCACATATAACCGTTCCTCAAATTGGTGGAATGTTCAATGGAGACCGTGCTCGAAAGACAACATTGGTAAACCATGGATTCCGTATTCCTTCAGCTCTCGATAACCGTCCATTGCGTTTTGACGAGTTTGAAGACCTCTTGGATCAAACGATCTACCTATCTGCAACTCCCGCTGATTATGAACTGGGTAAAACCGAAGGGTGCTTTGTTGAACAAGTGATCCGTCCTACCGGCCTTATCGACCCACCGGTTTCTATCCGTCCTGCCACCACACAGGTTGATGATCTTATCGACGAACTGCGCGGTGTTATCGCCAGCAACGAGCGTGCACTTGTGACAACTCTGACTAAGAAATCTGCCGAAGATCTTACCGATCACTTGGAAAAATTGAATTTCCGTGTGCGCTATCTGCACTCCGAAATCGACACTCTGCAACGACCGATTATTCTTGCTGATTTTCGGAAAGGGGAGTTTGACATTCTCATCGGGATTAATCTTCTCCGTGAGGGGCTGGATCTCCCGGAAGTTTCCCTTGTGGCAATTCTCGATGCCGATCGCGAAGGTTTCCTTCGTTCAACTCGTTCCCTCATTCAGATTGGTGGGCGTGCGGCACGAAATGTAAATGGGCGAGTTATTTTCTATGCAGAAACAGAAACCCGTTCTATCAAAGCTGCTATGGAAGAGATGGATCGTCGTCGCCACAAGCAGATCGTCTACAACGAATTGCATGGAATCACTCCGAAATCGACCACCCGAAAGATTGGATCTAGTTTCTCTGTGTACAAAGACTCATCTTCAATGCCGGCAATGGCTGCGGAACCCCGGGCGCAATATGGTGTTGATTTCTCGCCGGAATCTGATGCCGATCGCCTATTGATGATCGATCATCTCAAACGAGAGATGGCCGAGGCAGCAGCAGATCTCCGCTTCGAAAAAGCCGCGGAACTGCGCGATAAATTGTTAATACTTCAGGGGAAAAAGTAGATTGTATTTTGATTATTCAGATAAGGTACATATTGTAATGATGATCACAATTTCATCTAACTTTTTAAAAGTATCAAATAGGCGAACGGTGTCTAACTCCAAGAAATTTGAGAATTAAGTAAATCTGAAAGTCTAGACAGTTAGCTTTCTTTGCCTGATTATTGTTCCTCTGGGCAAAA
>DYSA01000446.1 GCA_020726425.1 Fibrobacter succinogenes
TTATTTCACTTACTATAAAAAATTCCTCAAGGAAGCATCGACTGTAAGTGGTGGTTACTATATCGAATCTGTAGGGAATGGCCCCGGTGGTGCAAATGCTTTGACCTGTTCTGAACAACACGGTTACGGGATGATGATTACTGCGCTTATGGCAGGTGAAAATGGTGAACCAAATGCTAAAAAGATTTTTGATGGGATGTGGAAATTCCGTAAGAACTACCCGAGTAAAGGGTCAAATGGCTGGCTCATGGACTGGGCAATCGGGCAGGGGGAAGTCGCAACTGGAGGATCATCGGCTACCGATGGAGATATCGATATTGCCTATGCACTCCTTTTAGCAAATGCTCAATGGGGTGGTTCGCCAGAAGGTGAAACATCTACCTATGCGGAACTTGCTGGTTCTGTCCTCACAGAAATTAAAAATCGCAATATCTCTTCAAAGTTCCGTACTCAGTTGGGTGACTGGAGTACTTCAGAAGAAGATACCCGTCCTTCTGACTGGATTCCCGACCACTTTAGATCATTCGCCAAGGCGCAACAAGCTTCTTCTTCGGTTTGGAATCAGGTGAGTGATACGGTATATAGTATGATTGGTGCAATTACCTCTGGATATTCATCAAAAACGGGCATGATGCCAGACTTTGTCACCGGAACGCAGGTAAAACCTGATGAAAATGCAGGAAGTACTGGTGAGAAAAATCCAAAAATGTATGGATGGAATTCATGTCGTTATCCATGGCGAATAACTACAGACTACGCAATGTGGGGAACTGCTTCTGCGAAAAATGCAGTGGTGAAACTTACCGACTATATCACCGCGACGTATCCTGACCCATCGAATATCTATTCAGGACCGTATAATATTTCGACAGGAGCAACATCTCAAAAGAATACCGAAAATGGGTTTTCCGCTCCTTTTATTGCCGGAGCGATTGTCGATGAAAAATATCAATCATATCTCGACAAAGGCTGGGCATACCTTCAGACAACTCACGATGAAGGCGATGCATATAATGCGGCTATTAAATTGATGTCTATGATGGTTATTTCTGGGAACTGGTGGAAACCGACCGATTCACCATCGGGAGAGATCACCGGTCCGGATACGACAATTCAGTATACCTTCGATGATTTCGGTCTTGGACTTCAGGGGCAGACTGATATGGGGGCCGCAATAGGTGCGAAAAAATATGGATCAACGGTGGATAAGGACTCGTGTGGCCTCTGGTACGTTTGGACATGGGCAAATTCGGGTGAAGACGTAACAAAAGAAAATCCTGCGGGAAAAGGAACCAAGTTTACTAACTTGGCAGGAGTAGCACTCGAATCTCATGAAAACGGCGCAAACAACGCCGGAGATATGGTAAAAGATGGCATTATGGGATTCAGAATCAGCAAAGGAACGCTCGATTCTGACGCTGCGGGGATCGGTGTAAGTTTTGGTCAGTCAAAAGGTGTGACAGATCTGGCAACAGATTATTACGATCTTTCAAACATGACTGCAATCTTGATTCGTGTTAAAGGAAAAGGTGAAGCCCGCATCTCTATAGCAACGAAACTGGTGAAAGATGAAGCTGAAGATGAAGGTCATTTTGGCACAGAAATCATTGGTGTTTCAGATCAATGGCAGACAATTATCGTTGACCCTTCTACGTTTATGGCTCAGACTGATTCTAAGGCAGCGACAAAATTGCTAAAATGGTCAGATGCTAAAAAAGCGTGTTCTGAAATTGGCATTGAAGCAACAACTCAAGAACTACAACTTGAAATTGATTTTATCAAACTCTGTGGTGTAACTGAATCAACGTTCGGTCTTGAACCGGTGGTTGGTAATCAAAAACCAACAGATATTAGTTTGAGTAATCTCGCGATTAAAAGTGATATCGCCGTTGGTGCTGCGGTTGGTTCTGTAACAGTTACTGATCCGAACACTGCAGATACACATACTCTTGAGCTCCTTGACAATAGTGGTGATGCGTTTGAGCTTTCGGGTAAAGAGATCAAAGTAAAAAAATCCCTCGGTGCTGGTGTTTATACAATTAAGCTAAAAGCAACGGACAATGGTGGTTTGTTTATTGAAAAAAATATTTCGATCACCGTTACAGATGCTTCTGCGAACAATCCGGTGACCGATATTACACTTTCTGGAATGGATGTCGAAACAACCGATGCAGCGGGAACAGTTGTCGGAGCGTTTAAAGCGATTGATGCCGATTCAAAAGATACTCACACGTATTCCCTTGAATCCGGTGATGATAATTTTGAACTTACAGGCAATGAATTGAAACTTAAAAAATCGATTCCAGCAGGCAAGTATGTGGTAAAAGTAAAAGTAACCGACAGTGGCAAACCGGCCAGTTCCTTGGAAAAAGAGTTCACCATTGTTTCTTCTGAACCTGAAGCTCCCAAGACTCTTCTTGAATCGCTTGGATGGTACGCAGAGGCAGATATCGGTGAAGGTCTGACTAAATCAACTCTTACTGGCGGAAAAGGCAAGCTTGAAGACACTGATATGTTTACAAATGGTATTCTTCGTTGCGAGTTTAACTTTGGAAAAACTGATGGTAATGGTAAGTAGTTCGTATGATTTAATCGACACTCATTGTATATTAATAAAATGAG
>DYSA01000447.1 GCA_020726425.1 Fibrobacter succinogenes
GCGAGAGTGGGATTCTTATTGTTTTTTCCTGTTTTTTCTATAATTATGTACGGCTCGATGTACGGGTGTACACTCTTTTAATGAGAGTAGAAGGAAGTTCAGATTCAGGAAGAGACAAGAAGATGTAGTGAGATCTAAAAGAAGGGTGATGCAATTTGCACCACCCTCTTTCACCTTCAGGTACAGGCGAACACCCGCTCCGGCTCTCGTGGTGAACCTCATATCTTCAATGCCGCCTCGAACGCTTTACCTTTCAACAACGCTCCGCTTCCGAACATTGCCGAATCAAGAGCTTTGTCAGGATCGCTATTACGGTAGTGATCTACCCACTCAGTAGCCCCGTTGTAAAGATGCCATGCAGACCGCCCAAAGTTTCCCTTCCCAGACTCGAACAACTCCACTATCTTTTCACGCTGGTTTAGAACCCGCGTTGAACCGGTCTCTGGAACGATCGAATTAAGGAACTCTTCAACCATGCGTTTATCGACCAGCTTCTGAGCAAGGTACTGAGCCTTTTTCTGAAACTCATCAAAGGAAGTGGTCGCCATATTGAACACAGACAGTGCGTCACGCAGTCTGTACTCAATCGTGGCAGTATGTCTTAAACTCACATTCGTAGTAGCGTTCTTAATCGCGTTGTTCAGTTGGTTCTGACACCACAACCGAATGGGTGTTAGAAAAGCATTCAGAGACGAGCTTCCATCGTGCGAATTAACGAGCGTAATGTAACACTCAACCGGATCGCCTCCACGTACCGCATCAAAGCTACGATTCAGACGAGCCTGTAGGAATATCTTCTTGCCACCCTTTACAACACCGGCTGATTCATACGTTGCACCGTATCGTTCTGCGATGGTATCAAAGAACGCAAACGCAGTATGGTTCTGAATAGGCTGATAACTCTGCCCTACAACACCGAGACATTTATTGGTATCTGTACGGAAGATTGCACGATGGTCTGGAACTGATGCTCCATGCCCCGCTAAAAGCTCCACCGGTTCAACGAACCAATTTAATCCCGCTTTTTCGATAGCTTCTATCGCCGTCAAAGACGGGTCTATTTTTGTAAGCATTTTTGCTCCTCTTTTAACTGTTACGTATAAACATCGTTTCGACAAGTGTCTGGAGTGAAGCTGTCAGCTCCGCCCGTTCGTCGCTATTAATGGTCGTTGCAAGTTGATGAACAAGTCGTATAACAGCCACCGCTTTAACTCCTTCAATAAGAAGCTGAAGTGTTTGCACTGTTATCGAAATGATTTCGTCGAAATCAGGTCTCTGAATATCAACTCGATTATCTGGAGACCGATCCCGAATCCCCATAAAAATTCCTTTATCCACATGTTTTCTCCTTGTTTACGATGCCTGAAACATCACCCATTGGTTCCATAAGAGATCAAAAATCCAACGCATTTTGTGCCTCCTCTGATATGAGTATGACCGATCGTTCCGGCATCGTTGACTCTTTCATCGTCACGACCTGAAACGCCGTGGCTGAGTCAAACACCCACCCTTCAACATGATCGTCGCCGTTCACGACATTTTCCGCGAAGGTGTAGAGTTCTTCGCTCACGACCGGTATGCCTTGAAAAATCAAAAGGAAGCTGTTGAGGCCTCCTTCATGTTCGTTTTCGATGTGAGAGATAAGTTCGTGGTCATCGGTGTGACCGCAGACCGGACAGAGAAGTTTCATGCCGCCCTCCTGAAATGAAGTTCGATTTCGTTATTACGCCGATCGGCATTGCAGACATGGATAAATCCGCAACCGTTGCATTGCCAGCCTCGATTCTTGAAGTGAACCCCGACCTCTATCGATCGCTTCACCATGCGGAATCGTTCGACCAGCTCCGCTTCATTCACATTGAGATATGACGGCACAAGACGATGTGATTCTATCACCGGTGCCTTCGTTTTCACGAGCGTCATCACCTTGATATGAGCTGGTTCCGCCAACGCTCCACGGTAGAGCACGAGTTGTTCACACACTTTCCGGAAGTCATCGTCGGAGTATCTGCGAGCCGTCGTTTTGAGATCCCACAGCACCAGTTGATCGTCACTGTCACGAGTCACAAGATCGATCCGACCGATAAAGTCGAGATCGCTACTCAGCCGATATTTGACCGGAACTTCAACGCCTACGACCTCGCCGACATCTTCCTTCATCAAAAGTTCAAGGAGCATGACAGCATTCGCTTCGATCTCTTCACGGCTCTTGCCGTCGTAAACAACAGGTCGAACCGATTCAAGCTGATCCCAAGTGATACGATAGACCCGCACCAGCGTCTCCAGTGTCATCGGCACCTTGTACTGACGTGACCTGAACCACGACTCCGCCGCCGCGTGCATCGCCACGCCATTGACAAGATTCGCACTCTGCTGACACTTCGGTTCTTTCTCGATCTTGTCCAACCAGAACTGTTCAGGACAGATCAGAAATGAGTTGACAGTGGAAGTCGAAAGTGATTGTACTTCGATTTTCATAGTTACCTCTTGTTGTTCAGGTTGTCGATGATCGTTGACGCTTCGCGACTGGTGAGTTCGTTGTACCCCTTCTGAAAGTATTGGTACGACAGGTTCTGAATCACATCCTGAGTGAACCCTTTGTTACGAGCGAG
>DYSA01000448.1 GCA_020726425.1 Fibrobacter succinogenes
AAATCGATGGTCTAATACAGAATTTTATCCTTCGGATGAATACAAATCCGATCCGGTAGGATCAAACTGTATCGAAGGCCCGGATTTTAATCCGGGTACATGTGTGCGATTGAAATAAGCGTTACAGCATTGGTACGGTGCACTGCAAAGAGTTCTCCTCCGCGGTTGCAAAGTGTATCTTTGGATCGTATGATTTCACATGAAAAATCTTTTCTTACCTATTACAGGAGTTGTTATGCTTCACCGTTCGATCCGCCGTCTCGTATCCAGTGCATTTTTCATTCCCGTAGTTCTTTTTGCCGAATCAATTCATATCGCAGGAAAACTGACCGATGACTTGGGAAAACCGATTCCACTCGCTACCGTAACTCTGAAAAAGTATGCTCTTTCTGCCACCACCGATGAAAACGGACTCTACCGAATCAATGGGGAAACCACCCCGATTACCACTGTCACGAAATCAATCCAATCAATTGCTCCCAAGATGATTGGATCACAGATCAGTTTTGCCATTCCCGAATCGCGGTCGGTGAAACTTGATCTCTACTCTCTGGCGGGAAGGAAAATTGGAACGGTGGTTCACGATAATCTTTCTGCCGGAACCTATTCGATTAATCCGTTTAGTTCTCAAAATGTGGGAACCGGTGTTTATTTGGTTCGCTACAGTGATGGCGTTTCAACAGCAACGTTAAAGGCGGTTTCCGGCGGTTCAAATCCGGTGAACGCTGCATCTGTGGTATCGCCGCAATCGGGGATTTCTTCGCGAGCGGTTCGTGAAGAACCAACCATGGACACCCTTCTGGTAAAGAGCAAAGAGGGTTCAGAGATCACGGCGGTTCCACTCAAATCACTGGTGGATTCACTTCCTACCATGTTCGTGGTTCAGAGAAATATCGGTGGATCCTTTAGCGCGGTGGCAAATCGCGGCGTGGGAAAAATCACGGCGCTTCTCACCGAAGATGGCGTGGCGGAACCGAAAACCATGAAACTGGGATTCAACAAAGCGAACAACAGCTATTCGGGATTTGTCTATTCGCTCTATTCTGCGGATACAAAAAACTACTCCGTTCAGGTGAACGTGTTCGCCAGCGATTCGCTCGTGTCGGGGAAAAGTGTCGCTGTTGACTACACCAATGATCTGGGCAATGTTGAAGTTCCGGCGTTTGATCCGAATAATGTTCTTCCTACGGTTATGCTCGAATGGGCAGGTTTTGGTACTCGCGGCGATACACTCTATTATCCCCTGAGCGCCACTCTTTCCGGCGTCGAACCTACTGCGGTAGCGGGGAAAATATTAATTGAATGGGCGCTCAACGATTCGATTCTGAAACTTGACACCATTCCTTTTAGCAAAACTGCCCTCGTAAAAGACACGGTCACATTTGTTCCTACGGGAACCAACGCATGGATCGGCACGGATCAGTTGAGAATTCGAGCCACTCCGATTTTGCTAGAGCCTTTTGTGACCAAAGGGATTTTTCAACAGACCGATGCGCTGGTGAGTACTCTTCCGATTCCTCAGGCCACAAAGCTTGCGATCACCCTTGAAGGTGATTCTCTTCGCGGAACCTATCAGTTCGGTTGCTATGATCTTGTGGTAAAAGAGGGTGTATCTCTCTTTCAGTGGTACAAAAACGGAGTACTTCTGGCGAGTGGAAAATCGGCCATTGCGGTTCCGCAAAATGTTCTTAAGACCGATACCATAACCTTTGCGGTAACGCCGGTAGCGGCCAATGCAATTCGTGCCGTTGGTGAGTCGGTGTTCACCAGTAAAACGAATCTCGGTCGCGATATCTCTTTAGAAGAGTTTCTCACGAATAAATCTACCTATTATTCAGACTACCGCTATCCATTCGCGGACACGCTCGGTGCTCGGGGAGGAGTCGGCAATGGGGGGTTCCGCGACAGTTGGGGATCAGAGACGCAGCTTCAGGTGGCGATTCCCAAAGCAAACTTTGTGGTGAATGGTGCAACACTTAATTTCAGTGACGATAGTGCTCAGTTCTACTGGATGGGACTGGCGGCGGTTCAGGAGTTGTGTGGGTATGATCTGCAACTCTTCGCGTCGATGGGGGCGAAGGAAAGTTTTAGTGGATTGAATACTAAACGTCTCGGTACCGGTGGCCCATATCAACTTGAATACCCAACTCTGGTAGATCGAGCGATGAATTACGTTGACCTCTATCCGAAATATTCGGATAAATTATCAAAAGCACTCGACTACACAACGGCAGGAATAAATGGACAGGAATTCCAAAATTACTACGAAGGAACGGGCTCACTGTCTAAGCCAACGGCGGTTAATTCTGCGATCATAATGACTCAAGTTACAACAATAACTGACAAAGTTCTTGAAGCGTCCAAACAAATTTATTGGCACAAGACACTTGAGTCTCCAAAAGATAGTTACCTTGGTGCATCGGTTCTTCTTGCTATGCATAATCTCGGTATGTGGGGGCAAATGGGTGCTGTAGCATCAAAAATGTCTGTGACAACGTGGGAGACAACAGCTAACGATCCGAATGGTCGGGATTTGTTTGCTGTTGGAAATGGAAATTATCGCAACGAAATACTTTCTGTTGCCGCTCAACTTGAATCGGCTTCAAAACAGT
>DYSA01000030.1 GCA_020726425.1 Fibrobacter succinogenes
AAAATTGTCAGGGGGCGAACAAAGAAGAAGGAGTGATGTGTGTAAACGACTTGTTGTCAGAATTCAATTATTTTTTGCAGTGATACTCCCGATTCATAGTGGTGTTTTATCGGCGTCATCGAGGTGACACAATCTGCAATCGAGATGAGCTTTTCTGGTGCATCTCTTCCCGTAAGGATAATATGCATTTCAGCCGGCTTTGAAGATATGATTGCCACAACTTCTTCGAGATCGATTAGTCCATCGTTAATTGGATAGGTGATCTCGTCAAGGAGAAGAATTGAACACTCATTTGATTGTATTACCTGTTTTGCTCTTGCCCAACCATTTGTTGCACACTCTTGATCTTTCACTTGATCTGTTGATTCCCAAGTAAATCCATTGCCGAATTGACCGATGGTAACGAGGTCTGGTGCTAACTGGAGAAGAGCATTGATTTCACCGGTGGGGCGCTGTTTGATAAATTGAATTACTTCAGATTTTTTGCCATGACCGACGGCGCGAAGAATCATCCCGAAAGCGGCGGTTGTTTTACCTTTCCCGTCGCCAGTGTTAATGAGTAAGAGTCCTTTTTTCATGCAGATTCCCCAGTGACTGTGACTTCTTGATCTTCAAAAGAAACTATCATCCCGGGGTATATTTTTCTCTTCTTACGTAGTTCTTGATCTCCATCAACGAAGATAATTCCTTCTGCAATCATTTCACCTGCAATTCCCCCAGTTGAAGCAATGTCAGAAAGTTTGAGAAGTTTGTTTAGCTCAATGTATTCACCGCGAATTTCAATGTTCATTTTTTCTTCCTAAAGGTCACAATGTTGCGAGTTCCCAGTTCTGGACGACTCAGGTCAGTAACTTTGTTTCCGTGAAATTGTTTCATGTCGTCGAGGATTACCGATTTGTAGAAATACGCCTTGCCCCCAGGGGGCAGCATGTCGATGAGGTGCGATTTGAATTGTGGCTCGATTTTTACCGAACGGCTAACTATTGCATCAAAGCTTTCGAGAAAATTAAAGGAGATCTCTTCGACGCGGCCATGGATCAATTCTACATTCTCAATTCCAATGGTTTCGCAAGCATCGGCAAGGACTTCGAGCTTTTTGCGGCGAGCATCGAGAAGGTGAAACGTTGCATTGGGATAGAGAATCGCAAGTGGTATTCCGGGGAGTCCTCCGCCTGTTCCAAAATCGAGCACCATCTCTTCTGAAAAACTGGTTACTTCGGTTAATAAAAGCGAGTCAAGGAAGTGAAGTGTCCAGTAGTCTTCTGTTGGTGTTTGTCGAGATATGAGGTTGATTTTTATGTTGATATCGCAGAGCCAATCGAAGTAACTTTGGAATTGAGATGCTAATTCCGTGTATCTGTCTGGAAATTTTTGCTGAAGGTACTCCATGAAAATGTCGCGCTGCGTCATTTGTAATCCTTGTAAATTAGTTTTTCGAACTGCTACAATATAAACTTAATCTGTATGCGAGAAAAGACGTGTAGTATATTACTGATCTCACTATGCGCGCCCAGCGCGTTGCTAATCTCCTGACGTAGAGGATTGTGCATGTTTCGAAGACGCGGTCGAAAATTAGGTGAAATTCTTTTGTCTCAAGGCCTTGTCACTGAAGAACAACTTCAAGAGGCAATGGTAAATCAGAGAACATCGGGTAAAACACTCGGTGCAGTTCTTGTTGAATTGAGTTTCATCTCTGCTGATGATTTAAGTTTCGTTCTCGGTGAACAGATAATGCTCACGAGCAATAAACGTCTAGGTGAAGTTCTTGTTGATCATGGTCTTATAACCGAAGAACAGCTGGTAAAAGGGCTGGTGCATCAAAAGCAGAAACGGATGAAGATCGGTGAATCTCTTGTTGATCTTGGGTATATCTCCGAACAAAAATTGATTGATGTTCTGAGTGCACAACTTGATGTTCAGCATGTAATTGTCGAGCACATAAAAGTTAAGCCCGAGCTTAAATCACTTTTCGCCATTGACCTCTGTAGGCAATACAAAATTCTGCCGGTTTATGAAAGTAACGGTGTAATTACTATCGCCATGACAGATCCGAGTGATCTTCGCGTTCGTGACCATATTAAGTTCATGACTGGCAAAGATATTGATGCTGTAATTGCTTCTGAAAAAGAGATAATTAAGGCAATTGAACGGGTATATCGCAATTCTGGTCCGGATATGAATCAGTTGATCGATGGTCTTTCTGATGAGAAAACATCCCTTGAGATAGCTGCTGATGTCGAGGAAGATGAATCTCTTACTGATGACGAAGGTCAGCAGGTAGTCAAAGTTGTGAATTTTGTACTTCACGATGCGGTTGAAAAAGGGTGTTCAGATATTCACTTTGAACCTACTGATACTGGATATCTAATAAAATACCGCGTTGATGGTGATCTCTCTGCTCAGCAAGAACTTCCTATTCACATGCGCCCCATGATTATCTCTCGCTTGAAAATTCAGTGCGGTATGGATATTTCAGAAAAACGCAAACCTCAGGATGGGCGTCTCAAAATTCGCCATCAGGGACGTAATGTAGACTTTCGTGTGAGTTCTTTCCCGGCAATGACTCGCCAAACCATGAGTGAAAAACTAGTGCTTCGAATTATTGACTCGGACGGTAATAATTTCACTCTTCCGCAACTAGGTCTTTCAAAAGAGACTATGGCGACCTTCGAAGAGTTGATTAAGTTGCCCGATGGCGTTATTCTCGTTACTGGTCCTACGGGTTCGGGAAAATCGTCAACACTGTATGCTGGACTTCGTTTTGTAAATAATTATCACGAAAATAAAGAGTGTATTATTACAATGGAAGACCCTGTGGAGTCTAAAGTTGATGGTATTACACAGGGGCAAATTAACCCTAAGGCGGGGTTCACTTTTGCCGCAGGGATGCGTTCAATTCTTCGACAGGATCCTGATATTATCATGATCGGGGAGATGCGAGATACTGAAACTGCGGAAATGGCGATTCAGGCCGCATTGACTGGTCACCTTGTATTCTCGACACTTCACACAAATGACTCTCCTTCAGCGTATACACGACTCTTTGATATGGGTGTGGCGCCATACCTCGTTTCGACGGCGATTCGCGGAATCATGGCTCAGCGACTCGTTCGTAAATTGTGCCAGAACTGTAAAGAACAGTACGATCCAGATCCCGAAATTCTTCAGAGAATCGGCCTTCGTCAGGGAATTAAGCTGTGGCGTGGTAAGGGGTGTGCGAAGTGTGATAACACTGGGTACAAAGGTCGTCTCGGATTATACGAACTTCTTGTTCCTGACAGAAATGTGCAGAAGTTAGTTATCAAAAAGTCTGAATCTGATGAAATCAAAGATTACCTGGTCCACCGAGGCGATTTTATCACCTTGCGAAAAGATGGTTTGATTAAAGCTACTCAGGGACTTACAACTGTTGAACAGGTGATGGCTGCAACGCAGGAAGGGCATTGATGGCAGTTTCGTTTATAGACTCTCTTAAATTGAATTCAGAACAACGTGAAGCTGTTTTGTATGAAGATGGTTCAGAATTGGTGTTTGCTGGTGCGGGAACCGGTAAGACTAAAGTTCTTACTGCTAAAATCGCTTGGCTTATTCGCGAACGAGGGGTGTATCCAACTCAAATTTTCGCTGCAACGTTTACCAATAAGGCGGCAGGCGAAATGCGTGAGCGGATTTCAGAACTCATTAACACTCCTTGCGATGGGCTGTTTATTGGAACATTTCACTCCCTTTGTGTGAAAATCCTTCGCCGTGAAGCTGAAAAAATCGGATTTACGTCGTGGTTTACGATTTATGACACTGCCGATCAGCTTTCGTTGATGAAAAGTGTGTTCAAGGCAAATGGAATAGATGAAAATACTCTTCAGCCTAAATCGGTTCTTCATGCGATTTCTTCATACAAAAACAAACATATTACTCCTGATTCGCTAGAAAAAACAGCATCCTCTTTCTATGAAAAAGAGATTCTTTCGATATATCGGATATATCAAGAGAGTTTGAAAAGTGCAGATGCAATGGACTTTGATGATCTTATCGCGAACGTAGTGACACTTTTTACCGTATCGCCTAAAACTCTTCTAGAGTATCAAGGGCGTTTTCATCACATTTTAGTTGATGAATATCAAGATACGAATCACGCACAATTTCAACTGATTAAGCTTCTCGCCGGTGAAGTTAACCCCGTTTTTGCGGTTGGTGATGATGACCAGTCGATTTATGGCTGGCGCGGTGCACAGATTGAAAATATTCTCAATTTCGAAAAGATGTTTGGCCGCACAAAAGTGTTCAAGTTGGAACACAATTATCGCTCTACAAAACCGATTCTTGCTTTTGCGAATGCAGTAATTTCTCAGAACACTAATCGAGCGGGAAAAGCGTTGTGGACTGACACCGAAGGAGTTGATGAGGTTCGGTTGTGTGGTTACAGCGATGATCGTTCCGAAGCCAAAAAAGTTGTCTCTGAGATTCGTCGAACAATTGATATGAATGAACTTTCTCCAGAACAGATTGCAATTCTTTTTCGGACTAATGCACAGTCCCGATTATTTGAAGAGTCACTTCGTCGGGAAAACGTTCCCTATGTTCTTGTGGGTGGTATGTCATTCTATGAACGAAAAGAGATTAAAGATATGCTTGCATATCTGCGCCTGTTGGTTAATCCTCGCGATGATGTTAGTTGTCAGCGTGTTCTGAATGTTCCGGCGCGAGGAATCGGGGCGGTGAGCCAGGATAAAATTATTGCTGAAGCTAAAATGCGTGGTAAGGGATTCTTTCAGGTAATTATGTCTGGCGAAGGTGAATCGGTAATTTCAGGGAAAGCTCGCGTTGGTGTAATCACCTTTAGAGAGCTTTTTATGAAAGCGCGAGATCTTCAGAATAGTGGAGCAACTGCTGATACAATTTTGACGGAATTGGTTGCTTCTTCTGGTTATATCACGGAAATGAACGATGGTTCCGAAGAGAGTCAGAGTCGTATTGAAAATATCAATGAATTGGTTAATGCGATTACAGAATGGCAGGAGTCGCATCCTGAATCTGGCGTGAGAGAATTTCTCGAAGAGATTACGCTTGCTTCTGATCTCGATACCTATGATGGGAGTTCGGCTGTCTCTCTCATGACTCTCCACACCGCAAAAGGGTTAGAGTTTGATCGTGTTTACTTGGTTGGGCTTGAAGATGGGCTGATTCCTTCGCGCCAGAATTTTGATGATATTGCCAAAATGGAAGAGGAGTGTCGTCTTCTCTACGTGGGAATTACCCGCGCCGAAAAACAGTTGATTTGTAGCTACGCTGAGCAGCGCATGCGCTTTGGTTCGGTGATGCCAATGGGGCCATCCCGATTTATCAACCGAATTTCCGAAGATCTGTACCGATTGGTCGATGAGACGGCGCGCTATAGAACTTCATCATGGGAAGATGAAATTCAAACTCCCGCCGCACGATATCGCAAATCTCCTTCTGGATCGACGGTTCGCGTTCAGTCAGTTAGAACACCCACACCGGAACCGACAAAACAGATTCCTATGTATGATGATTTTAATCAAAGTTCCGATGTACAGTTTCGTGTTGGCCAAAAAGTATCTCAGACAACCTATGGTGTCGGGAAAATTATGAGTCTCAGTGGCTTTGGTCCAGATCTTCGCGTTACAGTACTCTTTGAAAATGGTGTAAGAAAACAACTTGTGGCGAAATTTGCAAAACTTTCTCCCGTGCAGTAAGATAGAAGGAATGTAGAATGGTAGATGTTAAAACTGTTAATACAATTGCAAATCTTTCAAGACTTGAAATTGCCGATGAAAATAAACCGTATCTTCAAGAACAACTGGGTAAAATCTTAATCTATGTTGAACAACTTCGAGAAGTAGATACTACCGGTGTTTTGCCAACAGCATTTCTTGTTCCTGAACACGATTCACTTCGCGATGACATAGCGGTGGATTCGCTGACCATTGATGATGCTCTGAGCAATGGGCCATTGGTTACTAAAGGACATTTTGCGATTCCCAAAGTTATTGGCTAAGGTATTGTGAAAAGAATCAATCTTACCCGACCATTAATTCGCTCTGTTCATGGGAGAATAATGATCTGGTGGGGAGTGATTCTTCTGATAATTGTTACCCTTAAGCCCTTGCAAATGGAGTCCGTTGAGTTGGTTCGAAGTGCAACCATTTCAGCACCAACAGAACGTTTCGCTCCGGCAGATCCTGTTCAATTTGGGAAAATGGCTCAATCAGAATCATCTCTTAAAGAGAAAAAAACGAGAAAGCCGATAGTGCTGGTTCCGGTCAATGTGAATGTCAATTGTGCTGGAATTGAAGAACTTTGTACTATTAAAGGAGTTGGCCCTGTGCTGGCTCAACGAATTATCGATTATCGAAAAGAGCACGGCCCCTTCTCTTCGGTTGATGAGTTAGATAGTGTGAAGGGCATCGGTGCAAAAACAGTGGAAAAGCTGAAAATCCAGAAAGTCTGGGCGGGTAAAAAATGAAAAAGAGCGCATGTGGTATTTATATCGAATCAGAATATATCACTCTGGTTCGAGCGGATCGTGAATCGGGAGGAATAACTGCTGTTGAAGTGATTTCACTTGATAGTTCACTTGTTCATGGAAAACGAATTCTTGCTGGGCTAAAACAGTTAAAGGCAAGTGGTTCGGTTAAACGCGGTGAGCCTGTTTGGTTCGCATTTCAATCGGAACAATCAATCTTTTTTCAGACACAAATAGATTCTAATGTTGAAGATATTCATGAATCTCTCTCGTGGGAATTGATGTGTCGTACCGATGAATCGCCAGAAAAGTTCGCTTTCTCTGCTATTTCACTGAGCGAAGATCGTGCATTGGGACTTGCCCAACGAATTGAAGATGTTCAGAAATACACGAAACTTTTAGCTAAAATTGGCATAAAACCCCATGCTTTGACAATCGATGTAGTAGCATTAGTAAATTTGCTTGAAAAAAATTATGGTGGAAATAAAGAAACTATACTCTTTTATGCTTCAGCACCAGTTTCTTCTGTAATTTATGTGAAAGATGGATTGCTCTGGGATGTTCGTATGATTTACGGAATAGAAGAGAGTATGACACCTTCAGAATTGGTCCCACTTTTCCTGCGTGCTCGCAATGAACTTCGCGATGTATGGGATATTCACGATGAACTGCTGACGAAAATGACCGGTTCCTTGGTTTCAAATCAACAAATTCGTGCAGAACTAGCTAAGGCGCTCCCCAATTGCTATGAACTTAACTGTTTTGAAATGGTTGAGAATAAAACGGGCAGTGATACCGAGGCACTTTCAGCATACAATCCGGTAGTCGCTGTAGCTGCTGGTCTTGCATTGAGCGGAGTACATCAATGATTCAGATAAATTTATTAAATCAGCGTCCAATTATCCATGGCTTTTCATCTGACAAAGATGGTGTAAAACTTCTTGTTACTGTTTTGGTGGTCGTAGTTGTGAGTGCTGTAGCCACTGCATTTGTAATTAAAAGTATCAAGGGGAAAGAAACAAGTGGGGTCGTTCCTTTTGTAAATGCTCCGGTTGAACAGCAACAAAATGGTGCAGGAACGGACAATACACCACTGGTCGATTCTGTTCAAAATGAAAAAGTTGCCGATACGTTGTATACTCGCTATTCAGATATGAATATGCAATCGCGCTTAACCTATGAACATCTTTATGCCCACTATCTTTTCCGGGAGTTAGGTGATATAGTGCCTGCCGATGTCGATTTTACATCGATTTCCCTAAAAGGCTATGAAACGGTAGTTGGTCTTGGAATTATTAAGAGTGAACAGAGTACGGTTGCGTTATTCTCTTCACTTAAGAAAAAAGAGTGGGATCTCGAGCCAAAACCAGCGAGTTTATTCCGTGAATACAAGGGAGGATATCAGTTCCGGTTTGAAGGATTGTATAAACTTCGTCCAGCTGTTATCGACTCGTTAGTAATCACAGAAAGTTCAATTCCAACGCAAGAGCATCTTCAGGAATTAAAAGGTATTGCCTCTGCAATTATTTCGAAGTCGCCGGTATCTGTTAATGGGGGATTGGAAGCTATAGATCCGCTAATTGAAGGGAAGTATCATCACTATCAATATGCTATTCATGGGCAAAGTAGCTTTTCGCAATTTAAAGAGTTGTTGAAAAACCTTAAAAATAGTACCAGCCCCATTTCAATTTCCGATGCAGAATTAAACGCATCCGGAGCAGGACTTTCTTGGAAAGTTGTTCTTCGGATAACGGTTCTTTAATATGGATGTTCAGATTAGCGCGGGGAAATTTAAGGGTAAAAAACTCCGTATTCCTGATACCGCAACCGATTTTCGCCCTACTAAGCAGATCGTTCGCGAAGCGGTATGCAGTTCACTTCAGATGTCTACCGTGGGGGCAAAAGTTCTTGAACTTTGTGCGGGAAGCGGTGTCTTCTCTTTTGAAATGCTCAGTCGTGGTGCTGAACATGCCACTATGGTTGAACTCTCATCGGACAGAATAGCACTGATTCGGAAAACAGTTCACGAGTTGAACGTTTCGGCTGATGTCACGGTTCTATCTGGTGATCTCACGGAAATAATCAAATCAATATCATCGACTTATGATATTATCTTTTTTGATCCCCCGTACAAACAAAATAACCTTACGTCTCTTATTCCTCAGGCATGTTCACTATTAGCATCGCATGGTGTTCTTGTGTTCGAGCACGCAACCGATGATACCTTTGCTTCGCAATTTCCAACTCCTGATGGATTGGAAAATCGTTCAAAAAAATATGGTCAATCAACAGTGCGCTATTTTCGCAAAGAGGAGTAACTCGTGCCAATCGCTATTTATCCTGGAACGTTTGATCCAATTACCTTAGGTCACATAGATATCGCAGAACGTGCTTCGGCAATTTTCACAAAAGTCATCGCAATTGTATCTGTCAACCCAAGCAAGAATTGTTTGTTTTCTGACGAAGAGCGCCTTGAACTCGCTCGCCGCAGTATGGCTCATCTTGACCGGGTCGAAGTCATTTCATACGGAGGCCTGGTTGTAGATGCTCTTAAAGAGTACGAAGCTTCGACAATTATTCGAGGCGTTCGTGCTTTGTCTGATTTTGATTATGAATTTCAAATGGCATTCACTAACCGTCAACTTTCAAGTTCTGCAGAAACCGTATTTCTTATGCCAAGTGCAGAGTATACCTACTTGAGTTCATCGCTTGTTCGCAATCTCGCTCAGTTCCATGGCGATATTTCCCGATTTGTACCCGCACCGGTGGAACTGGCATTGAATGAAAAATTTGGACGGTTTGCATGAGTTATCGTGAATATGGATTTGGTGTTCCATCTTTTGGCGGGACAATCCGTGTTCTGGTATTCATTAATCTAGCTGTTTGGATTTTCCAGATTATTCCGGGTGTTGGGGATGTGGTGACAGGGCTCTTTTCGCTCGATCCTACTGTGGCAATTCATGGCCAGATTTGGCGATTTTTTACGTATGGATTTCTTCACGATGCTCATTCCCCTTTCCATATTCTTTTCAATATGCTGAGTCTCTGGATGTTTGGAACTTCGGTGGTCGATCGCTGGGGTGAAAAAAAGTTTCTATTGTTTTATCTCTGCGCAATTTTGTTTTCAGGCCTTGTGTCGGTGATCTATCCTCTTATGGGCAGTCACACGGTTATTGTCGGTGCTTCAGGAGGTATTCTTGGAGTTCTGACCCTGTATACGATTTTTTATCCTGATCGGGAGTTACTGTTCTTTGGGATAATTCCCATTAAAGCGTGGCTTATGCTCGTTGTTTTTACAATGATTTCGGTGGGTGGAGTGTTAACCGGCGGTGGTTCGGTTGCACATTTGACACATCTTGGGGGAATTGCATTTGCATTTCTCTGGATTTGGCTTGAACCAAAGATCATTTTGTTTGTGAATCGCCCTGTGAAAAAAGAACCAGTGATTCACTATTTTGAGCCACGAAAAAGTCGGATTGAAATTAAGACGGAAAAAGAGAGTGTTGATGATGTTCTTAAAAAAATATCTGAAAGTGGGATGAAATCGTTAAGTGAAGATGAGTATCGAATCCTCGAGAAGGCATCAGGAAAGCCAGTTCCTCGTGAGTGATTTGTGATAAATTTAACAGGTCAAAAATGAAAAAGGCTTCCAAATTTGGAAGCCATATTTCATCAAACAGATTTAAACTTCGATTAACGAACTTTAGAAGCTGTTTTAAGACATTTCATACAAATGGTTTTTGTTACGCCATTGTCTTTGATTGTGCGAAGATTCGGTTTGAATTTACGCAGATTCACATTGTGAGCGTGGGAGATAGAATTTCCTGAAACAGGACTCTTTCCACAGGTATCACATACTTTTGACATTATAGTCCTCCAGAATGACTCTTTAATAACTTTCGATGGGAAATATACATCACCTTCTGTTCTTTGAGCAACAGATATTTCACCTATTTCTCATTCTATTTTCGAATAGGGGTAACTTCCAATGCCCCATCTTTGAGGGAAAAATGGAGTGCATGGTCGGCTTTCTTGAAAAGCTGGCGTTTTTTATGGATTTCAAGTGATGTTCCCGCGTGAATCGTAGCTGTAATGAATATGTCACCTTCGAGAATGTCGTCTCGTTTCAGTTCTGAATCGATAGTATCGACACTTTTTTCAACGAGTTGAGTTTTCATTTTGATTGTTTCGAATCGTTTGATTGACTGTTCAAGACCGGCTTTGTGTTCATCGGTGGCGTAAATTCCCGCTTTTTTTATCATTGTTGTTTTGTTGCGAACTTCACGTTCTGCGGGAACATACAGCGCATTGAGTTGTTCGAGAGCTTCTGAAAGTTTTTTGCGCTTCTCGATCAGTTCCATAACCTTTTTGTCCATGATTTTGAGCTCAGTGTGAGTTTCTTCCTCGTTGCCGGAATTAGCGATAGAGATAGAATTGAACGCGATGATTTCTCCACCAATTACAGATGAAGTTGCCGCGGTTGTTTTGAATGTATTGCAGAGAACTTTGCAGTGAAGAAGCGATGTTTCGACAGTGACTGTACCTTCGGATTCGAGAGTGCAGTCCTGTGCAAAATTTACAATAACTTCTTTGTTGCCGTAGATTCTGGTGTTGTCTTTTCCAATAACACCTTTTTCAATCTGAACTGCGCCTCCTGTTGAAATAATTGTCGATGATTCTACCTGTCCGTGAATGAGAATATCATTTTCACTTTCAATGCGGAATCCGGAAAGTACATCACCATTGACAATTACTTTACCGGGAAAATTAATATTTCCCACCTTGAAATCGACATTGCCTTCAATCTCAAGATCATTTTTAACTGAAATTATTCCATCTTTTTTCATGATTATTCCGGCAGTTGATGCGCGAAGTTCGTTTTTGTCGGCAGACACAAACACGTTGGCAGCTGGGCGGAGTTCGTATGGTTTACCCGGTTCTGAAGGGAGAGGATTTCCAAAGATTGATGTTCCTGGGGTACCTTTGCCTTCGGGAATGCGAATCGCGATGAGATCGCCTTCTTTTACTTGAGTAAAGCTTTGGATATCTCTATAATCTGCAACGCCTTGTTCATTTATTTTAGGAGCGTAGATCGCCTCGGTTGATACGATGTACTTTATCGAGCCATTTTCACCTTTTATGGGTTCAATGCCATCGGCAACGAGGATTGGTGATTCCCACATCTTTTTTTCGATGATTTTCACTATAACATCATTTTTTACACCGAACGATATGTTTGCTCGGTTAAGTCTTTCTTGGATGAGTTTAACTGTGGGCCGTATCCCGTGATCTAACAGATCCATTTTTATGGTCAGCGTACAGTGAAGAGGTGTAGTAGTGAGAACTATGTATGTGTCTGCATCGAGAGAGTATTTATCAAGAATTTCTCCGACATCGACAAATTTCCCCGTTGCTTCGAGAAGTGCTTTTCGGATTGCAGGAATATCGGCGTTCATTACTAAGTGCGATTCAAGTGATGCTTGGATTTTCGCAAGAAGAGCTTTCTTGTCTGCATCAGCGGGGACCTTCATTTCAAGGCGGTCGCCCATTTCTCGATAGTCGACTATTTCATGAAGAGGATGCAGTATATCCATAGTAGATCTCCCAATATTCTTAACAATAGTACTTTTATAATATCATAGGTTGTAACCAATGTGCAAGCTGAAAGTTCACTGTTGTATATTTGCACCATAATTTTTATAGTTCGTAAGACAGAGGGAGAAGTATGAGTACACTTCGTAGTAAAATTGAATCGGTTGTCGCTGACGTTTTTGATTCACTGGGCCTTGACAGTAGTTTTGGTAAAGTAGTGAAATCAGCACGCCCAGATCTCTGTCAGTTTCAGTGTAATGGTGCACTTGCTGTGGCAAAAAGTGCGGGAAGAAACCCTCGTGAACTGGCTGTTGAAATCATGGATCGACTCTCGGAAAAAACACTGTTTAAGAATATTGAGATCGCTGGCCCTGGATTTCTCAATTTTACACTTACTGATGAGTTTATTATCGCCCATGCAGCAGAGGTTTCTGCGGACGAATCAATGGGGTGCGATACTTCGGCGAAAAATTCACGTGTGGTGATCGATTTTGGAGGACCCAATGTCGCAAAACCGATGCACGTGGGTCATCTTCGTTCAGCGATTATTGGTGACTCACTTCAGAGACTATTCCATTTTCTTGGTTACGATGTGGTAAGCGATAACCATCTTGGAGATTGGGGCACTCAGATGGGCATGCTCATTTCTGAACTTCGTCGTCGCCAACCGGAACTCTGCTATTTTGATGAATCATATAGTGGAGAGTATCCGTCTGAAGCTCCAATTTCGATTGCAGATCTTGAACTTATGTATCCCGAAGCGAGTAAAAAATGCAAAGCAGATACAGAGCTCATGGCTGAAGCAATTGTTTGCACTGATCAGCTTCAGCAGGGGAGAGCGGGGTTTGTGGCTCTTTGGAAACAGTTTGTCTCACTTTCTGTAAAAACGCTCAATGTTGATTTTGAAAAATTGAATGTGAAATTCGATCACTGGCTTGGTGAAAGTTACTACATGGATCGCATGTCTACGGTGGTGGATCGACTGAAAAAAGACGGCTTTGCAGAAACCAGCGAAGGTGCCACTGTCATGCACGTGGTCACAGAAAAAGATACCAAAGAGATTCCTCCGGTTATGCTTGTGAAATCGGGGGGCGGATTTCTTTATGCCACATCGGATATTGCAACGATTGATTATCGCGTGGAAACATTCAAGGCTGATCGCATTTGTTATGTCGTTGACAAGCGCCAGGGCCTTCACTTTGAACAGGTGTTTCGTGCCGTGAAAAAATCGGGAATCGCTCCGGAGAATCTTGTACTCGAACACGTTGGCTTTGGAACGGTAAACGGAGCTGACGGGAAACCTTACAAGACGCGCGATGGCGGCGTGATGAAACTGGGCGATTTGATCACTCTCGTGATTGACAAAGCAGTTGAACGGATCAGTGAAGCAAATGTGGCGGCGGATCAGAGTGAAGAGGCTCGCCGTGAAATCGCGGAAATGGTTGGGATGGCGGCGCTTAAGTTTGCTGATCTTCAGAATCATCGTCTCTCGGACTATGTGTTTGATTTGGAAAAGTTCAGTTCTTTCGAAGGAAAAACAGGGCCTTATCTTTTGTATAGCGCTGTTCGAATCAAATCGATCCTTCGCAAGGCTGCCGAGGCGGGGATTTCTATCGGTTCAATCTCTGTTTGCACCACCGAAGCAGAACGCAATCTCATGTTGGAGCTCGCCAAGTTCGAAGACACGCTCAATGCAGCTGCAGCGGATACGGCTCCAAACTATCTCTGTGATTATGTGTATGATCTGTCAAAAGTCTTTAATCGCTTTTTCAAAGAGTGTCATATTCTTCGCGAAGAAAATGAAGTAACTCG
>DYSA01000449.1 GCA_020726425.1 Fibrobacter succinogenes
CGTGTCGGTTCGCCAGGGCTCACCGTCGGGCTTGCTCCGGGCTTCGCTTCGCTTGATGCGGAGAATACCGCACGCCTTCGGCCAATGCTGTAGCGCTTATTGATTACAGTCGATGAATCGACTGTCTAATATTGAATTACATCCTCCGGATGGACTCGAATCTGATCCGGTAGGATCAAATTTGTTATTAGCCTCGGATTTTAATCCGTGGAAACATGGTCGGATCAAATAAGCGCTACAGCATTGATGCCTTCGGCCCCTACTCATCCCTTACGCGAACACGCCAAAGGGACGTGTCTCTCGTGTCCGCCTCAGAGATTCAATGTAATAAATCCCAATCCTACAAACGGTTCAACTTCAAAATTGCTTTTTCAAGATCGTGTTCCAGCGGGAAACAGACGTTGTTTTCACATCGCCAGAGCGTCGTTTTTCCATCGATCCGCGATTTCCCTTCCGAAGCGGGAAGAGAATCGGCGATCATGAGGAATCGATCCGGGATCCAACACT
This sequence comes from Fibrobacter succinogenes, assembly GCA_020726425.1. Lineage (GTDB taxonomy): Bacteria > Fibrobacterota > Chitinivibrionia > Chitinivibrionales > Chitinivibrionaceae > JAIFMU01. The sequence goes on from DYSA01000449.1 coordinate 508, forward strand.
CGTTGATCCGGCTGATCAGTCCCATCTGTTCGTCCGATTCTTCGACAGAAATGGTCAATTCTGTCGGTGAGTTCATGAGATTTTGAGCCACAGTAAGAAGGCCACACGCCGATTGTGAAGCTCGTTCCATGAGTCCCGCATTTTGAAATACAAGATTCCGAGCAATCTCGGCGTAGGTCTCATTTTTTAGGTAGACCGATAGGCGATACAACAGTTCTGCCCCCGAACTGGTTCCCGAAGGAATCACTCCGTCAAATTGCGACTCTTTGCGAATGAGTAAATCGAAGTGGTAATCGGCGGTGGTGAACAATCGCTTCCCGTCTTCGGACAGAAAATCAGAAATAACAATCGCCGCCAGTTTGTCCGCTTCGAAGAGCCACTTTGTATCGAGTGTTGATTCGTATAGTTTGAGTAGACCATTGCCCAGAAAAGTATAATCTTCGAGAAAACCACTCTGCTGAACCACGCCTTCCCGATAGATTCTCATGAGTTTTCCGTCGATCATCATAGCGGAGAGAAGGAAATCCGCCGCCGCTTCCGCTCTCACTCGATACTTTTGCCGTCCCGTTACGCGATAAGCATCGGCAAAGGCGCCGATCATTAATCCATTCCAACTAGTGATCGTCTTTTCATCTCGCGAAGGACGCACGCGAAGAGTTCGGGCTTGCTTGAGTTTTGCCAATGAGTCCGCAATACCTTCGGGGTATCTGATCGATTCTCCGACCAGCGTGTTCAGTCCGCGGTGATACTTTTCGTGACTGGCAAAGTTCCCCGCCTTGCGAATCCCGAAAAAGGTTATGAAAGAATCGGCCTGATCCCCGAGAATCGCGTCTAGTTCGTTGAGCGTCCAGAGGTAGAACTTTCCCTCTTCACCTTCACTGTCCGCATCTTCGGCGGAGTAAAATAGCCATTCTGGTGAAGTAAGCTGTTCTTCTACATAGGAAAGAACCGATTCTGCCACGCGAAGGTAATCGCGATTGCCACTCATCTGGAATCCTTCGAGATAGAGCGATGCCAGTTGCCCGTTGTCGTAGAGCATTTTTTCAAAGTGAGGAAGAATCCATTTCGTATCGGTGGAGTAGCGGTAGAATCCTCCGGCGAGGTGATCGAACAGTCCGCCCGATCCCATGGCATCGAGTGTTTTTGTCACCGCTGTTTTGATTTTCTGATCTCCAGATCGGCGATACTGGCGCATCAAAAAGCTCAGCGGAAGAGATTGAGGAAATTTTGGCGCGCCACCAAATCCACCATACTTTGGATCGAACTCAGAAAGAATGTCCTGAATGGCCGATTCGATTGTCTCTTCCCACGGATTTTCTGATTGAAACGTTCGCACTCGCCCAATTCGATCCGTAATTCCATCGGCGGATTTGAACACCTCATCGCGACGGTTGTTCCACGCATCGGAGATTTGAGTGAGAATCGACTTGAACCCCGTTCGTCCATAGCGACCTTCCGGCGGGAAATAGGTTCCTCCGAAAAACGGTTTCAGCTCTGGCGTAAGGAACAGACTTATGGGCCAACCACCGGATTCGGACAGCATCTGCACCGCTTCCATGTAGAGTTCGTCGAGGTTCGGACGCTCTTCGCGATCAACGTTAATACTTCTGTAGTCTATATTGAGAAGTTCTGCAATGCGTTCGTTTTCAAAAGATTCGTGAACCATTACGTGACACCAGTGGCAGGTCGAATAGCCGATCGACAGGAAAAGAGGTTTCTGTTCTGCTCGAGCCTTTGCAAGCGCTTCGTCTCCCCAGAGAAACCACTCTACCGGATTATCGGCGTGCTGTAAAAGATAGGGACTGATTGTCGACGAGAGTCTATTCATCCGAAACCTCACTGTTTTGGGTTGAATAATATGCTCGATCGGTAGAGTTTTGTAAACGGGGGATTCGGAGTGACCATTCAACGGGGAAAAGTGTTTGCTGGAAGAGGAATATCGTTGATAACGATCAAATAGTGCTTCGCGTCCCCAAAAATGTCATATTCTTCTAAAACGACAAAGCGATTAACCGACTAAACGAAAGTGCATTACGTTTTTTCTTTTGTCGTTTAATCGTTTAATCGTTTAATCGTTTAATCGTTTAATCGTTTAATC
>DYSA01000450.1 GCA_020726425.1 Fibrobacter succinogenes
GCATGTACGAATCAACCAATGTCAGTGAACTTGCTCAATCGTTCCACTACTCTCCAATTACTATGAGCCGTGTGGTGGATGAACTTGTAGGACTCAAACTTGTCGAAGAAGAACGGCATGGTCGCCAACGACGCATCTCTTTTCCTCTGCAAGGATTAGAGCTTTGGTCTGCCGCGGTTATGCACATGACCAGCCCCGTTTTGAAACGAGTGTCGGCACTTTTTGAAAATGAATACAATCAATATATCCTTCCGTTGTGTGGTGAAACGGCACTCTCTTCATTCACCCATCTTGCTGATTCTGCTTACGAATCTATAGCCGTTACAAAAGAGGAGTGGGAAAGAGTAGTTAAAGACGGGCACTGCACGATTCCAAAAATCAAAGAAGATGCAACTGCCTTTGTGGAAATTTGGAAATATCAGCCAATTGAAGTTGTGCCCGGCCATGTTGATCCGCTGTCTCTTATCCTGTCGGTTACCCCGACTCGTGACGAACGACTGCTCGAAGCTATCGACATTATAATGAGGAATATGCAATGGTAAGAGGAATCGATCTCTTTGCAGATCACTTTAGTAGATTTCAAGATCACTATGTCTTGATCGGTGGTTCTGCCTGTGAACAGGTGATGCGGCTTGCCGGTGAAGAGTTTCGGGCAACGAAAGATCTCGATGTTGTTCTTTGCGTCGAGTCTATCTCTTCAGAATTTCTTCGCACATTCTGGGATTTCATTCGATCAGGCGGGTATTCAACGATCCAGCAGAGCACAGGGATTCACCTGTTTTATCGATTTATCTCTCCCGCTAACACTCTGTATCCTTTTATGATAGAACTGTTTTCACGGGTTCCCGATTCGTTGAACTTCTCCGGTTTCGGAACCATTACGCCGATTCCCAATGATGATGGCGGTTCAAGTTTATCGGCGATTCTGCTCGATTCTGACTATTATCCGCTGATTTCCGAAGGCCGGATTCAGATTGAAAAACTATCGGTTCTTTCGGCAGAGTATCTGATTTTGTTAAAGATTCGGGCATGGATTGACCTGTCGAATCGCCGTGAGTCCGGTGAACAGGTAGACAGTCGATCGATTTCAAAGCATCGAAGCGACATACTTCGATTGTTCAGAATTGCCGAACCGCTGCGAGCTCCTCAGGCGATTCCGGAAACGGTTCAAAATGATATTCGCGAATTTCTGGATCGTGCTCTCGACGAAACGGTCAACCTAAAACAGTATGGGTATCGCTCAATTACACTTGAGTCGCTCAAGCAGGAAGTCATTCAATTTTATAGGATTGTTTAATGGCTCGCCGAACGGTTTTGACGAATCTCGAACGGGAGTCGCTGATAACGATTCCCGACTCTTCGCAAGATTGCAGTCGCTTTTATCTCTTTTCAGAATCTGATCTTGCCTTGATCCGCCAACGGCGAAACGACACAAATCGACTGGGGTTTGCCGTTTTTCTCTGTCTCATGCGCTATCCGGGAATCGACACTGCCGATGGATTTTCCTGCCACACACCACTGGTGAAATGGGTCGGTCGTCAACTTGATATTCTTCCCAGTGAATGGGAATCCTATGCGATTCGCGAGGAGACACGACGTGAACATCAACGTGAAATTCGCGTCTACCTCAACCTGAATCCATTTGATGCGCCTTCTTCAGAACTTCTTCTTAAAGGACTTATTTCAATAGCAATCCAGTGCGATGACGGTTTGGTTCTCGCCGAATCCGCCGTTGATTTTTGTGCCAAAAACAGGATTCTCCTACCCTCGATAGCGACGATCGAACGGCACTGCTCCGAAGCGGCAACGCGGGCGGAAGAGACTATCTTTCATCTGATTGTAGACCCGCTTTCTGAGCGGCAGAAAAAGCTGATGGATCGAATGCTCAAGGTGGTTGTAAACAGTAGCAGGACGCTCTTAACTGATCTCAGTTCAACGGTGACAAAACCTTCCGCTCGAAAGATACAGGAACTCATTGAACGGCTCAACCGCCTGAGAAAATATCACATCCCACAGGTAATTCAACGAACAGTGCATCAAAATCGACTGCAAAAACTCGCGCGAGAAACGTCGAAAATGGTTCCTCGGGATCTGGCTGCATATGAGCCGTTGAGAAAATATGCTTGTGTCACCGCGCTCATTTTGGAGCTTCGTGAAAAAACAACCGATACGATTCTTGAGTTCCACGATCAAATTATGGGAAAAATATTCGCTCGCAGCAAACGGAACTATGACAAGAAGATTGTTGAATTGGGGCTTTCCGGAGCAGAATCAGACAAAATCCGGCGCGAACTACTCAAGGTGGTCGTGGAATCGCATAAATCAGGCAAGGATGTCAGCAAAGCCATTGAATCGCATTGGAAATGGGAACAACTTGAAAAGACCTTGGAAGAATCAGACGCAACAAAACTTCCCGAAAGCCATCTTTCATTAGCGGCATCTTCACACGGAACACTGAAAAAATACGCACTTCAACTGCTGGAGTGTTTCACCTTTGAGGCTTTGCCGGAATCGCAATGCATTATCGATGCACTGACCACGATTAGGCTCTGTTACAAAACTGAAGCGCGATCACTGCCCAAGGAACCACCGCTGAAAAT
>DYSA01000451.1 GCA_020726425.1 Fibrobacter succinogenes
AGATTTTCGTGTGGTAAAGGTTCGTACGTTCACCGTTTAAAATTAAGGTATTATATCGATTTTATTTGATGAGCTGATGAAGTTTTCAGCAGATTTGCTGAATTTAAATGGCATCCATCAAATCAGTTCGTTGAAATTTACGATGATGGAATTTTAAGCACTACAGCATTGTCACCGGACGGATACCAACAAAACATGAATTCTTGCACAGTCTCTCCTTCCTTTGAATGCCGACAGCGAGGCTCTGCCTCATTTCATTGAGGCCGGAGCCACAAGAAGTGCGTAACAGGTTTGGAAACCTGTTACGAGATTTTATCATACTTCCTTAACGGGATAATCGGGTAGAGTTTTGAATCGCGATACGGGTGTATCTTCCATTCACACAATCTTATCGTTTCATAATTGATACATTCTCAATAAATCAACAGCCCGTTGAACTGAAACGCTAAACGGTTCAACAGATTAAGCGGATCACGAACTATTTTGAACGGCAAACGTTCAAGCGATTAAACGACAAAATGCAAAAACTGCAATTCGTTTAATCACTTTATCGATTAATCGTTTTTATCAAAGGAATTTGGAATGCCGAAAATTGATCTCTGGGACAACGCTCCCTACGTAGTAGCAGACATGTCACTGGCTGACTGGGGACGTAAAGAACTTGATGTTGCCGCTCACGAAATGCCGGGACTTATGGTTTCTCGCAAAAAATTTGGCCCTTCAAAACCGCTCGCTGGCGTGCGTATCATGGGTTCACTTCACATGACCATTCAGACTGCGGCACTCATTGAGACTCTCAAAGAACTTGGTGCGGACGTTCGTTGGTGTTCATGTAACATCTTCTCAACTCAGGATCACGCTGCTGCGGCAATCGCTGCGACCGGCACTCCTGTTTTCGCTTGGAAAGGCGAAACTCTCGAAGAGTACTGGGATTGTACGTGGAAAGCACTTTCATTTGAAGGCGGAAAAGGTCCACAGCTTATCGTTGATGACGGCGGCGACGCGACTCTTCTTATCCACAAAGGGTATGAGCTTGAAAACGGTTCAAACTGGGTGAACGAACCCGCTTCTTCGCATGAAGAGTCTGTGATCAAAGCACTTCTTAAAACGGTTCACGCGAAATTCCCAACTCACTGGCACAACGTTGTCGCTGAACTCAAAGGTGTTTCTGAAGAGACAACCACCGGCGTTCACCGTCTCTACCAGATGATGCAGGAAGGTACTCTTTTGATTCCTTCAATCAATGTAAATGATTCGGTTACTAAATCGAAATTCGATAACCTCTACGGCTGTCGTGAATCACTCGTCGATGGTATCAAACGTGCGACAGACGTTATGATCGCCGGTAAAGTTGCGGTTGTTTGTGGATATGGCGACGTGGGTAAAGGTTCTGCGAAATCTCTTCTCGGACTTGGCGCTCGCGTAATCGTAACCGAAGTTGACCCGATCTGTGCACTTCAGGCGGCAATGGAAGGGTACGAAGTTACCACCGTTGAAGATACGCTTGGTCGTGGCGATATCTACGTAACCACCACTGGTAACAAAGATATTATCACTGCTGATCACATGGCGAAGATGAAAGACCAGGCAATCGTTTGCAATATCGGACATTTTGACAACGAAATTCAGGTTGCAAAACTCGAAGCGACACCGGGAATCGTCAAAACAAATATCAAACCGCAGGTTGATAAATACACGTATACCGATGGTCACGAAATCTACCTTCTCGCTGAAGGTCGTCTTGTGAATCTCGGCTGTGCAACTGGCCACCCTTCGTTTGTAATGTCAAACTCGTTCACCAACCAGACTCTTGCTCAGCTTGATCTGTGGGAAAACAAAGACACCTACAAACCAGGTGTGTATCTTCTCAGCAAAAGTCTTGACGAAGAAGTAGCTCGCCTTCACCTTGAAAAGATCGGTGTAAAACTCACTGTTCTTTCAAAGGAACAGGCTGACTACATCGGTGTTCCGGTTGAAGGACCATACAAAGCGGAACATTACCGATACTAAGAACTCGCGGCCAAAGGTCAAGGGGTAATGGTTAATGTTGAGGGTGAACTGTAAGGTTCGCCCTTTTTCCCTTATGAACATGCCCTCATTCAAAAGAATAGTGTGTTGAGAACTATCTATTTTCACAAGAATTTTCTGATTTCTGATATGAAAAAGGCTGCCTCTTCACCAAGAGACAGCCCAATTCAACCGATCACCATTTGATTAGTGACAGGATTTTTTCGATTCCTTGAAACAGGCTTTGGGTTCATTTGCCATAGCTGTTTTGCAGCATTTTCCGGCAGTTTCACCTTTGACACAAGTTTTTGCTTCTGTACACTTTCCCGTTGTTCCACATTTCTCTTTGCACTGTTCACCACAGGCACATGCTTTTGCACTGTCGTTGGCAGTAATCCCTGTTTTACAAGCACAATTACATGCTTCGCCACATTTCGCTTTACACTGTTCCGGAGCGCAAGCAGTAGAATCATTGCAACACTTTTTTTCAGCACAAACGGATGTTTTACTCGATGGCTGATTCGTTACTTCTCTACAAAAATTTTCGAATGAAACAGGAATTGAAATTACGGTGTCCCATTTCCCGC
>DYSA01000452.1 GCA_020726425.1 Fibrobacter succinogenes
ATTCACTGTTGGATACAGGGTATCTTCACTTTTACAGCACTTCGGGTACACTACCCTGCAGGATATTGTGATTTTAAAGAATTTTTTTTCTTTAAAATTTAAAAAAATTAAACCGTTAAACAAAAAAGGGGTGATGGACAACAATGAAGTATGGATAAAAAAACGCAGATCATTCTGGTTTTGGGTCTTGCCATCACCATCCTCCTCCTGTTTTTCAATATCTACCTTGCAGGAATTGTCTTTATTCTGGTAGTCACGGTACTCATGTCGCTGCTGATCATGCAGGACAGCGCCTTTCATCCCGACCTGGATGCCCAACTCTCGGACGATGCCAAATCCATCATCCTGAAAAATTCAGGGAACTCCACTGCGCTCAACATCCATGTGGCCCTCGTCCCCATCAATACCGAATATGATGTCCTCTCCCTTGCGGTGGACGCGACTCACTCCTACCAGTTCGAGGAAATGATCCAAAACGTCAAAGCGGTAGTTACCTATGAAAATGAGGAGAAGGTGGGTTTTTCCAAATCTTTTGCATTATCTGCACTGGGCGATCAATATGAACCGTTCAGGCCGATGATTCCACTCTTCAAATGGAAATGATCGAATCCTGACCTGCAATCCCGGCTATTCAATTTTTTTTGCCCAGACAATCGTTTTTCGTGTGATTATTACCGGTTTCCTGCGGGAAAAAAGGCGATTCCTCCGATAATGAGGGTGTGATCAGCCCAAAAGAGATCCTGTTTACTTTTTATTCACTCCTTACCGAATTATCCGGAAGGGGAAGGACAAAATGGCCCGCAGATCAGGTAACAGCCGACATTCGGCAGAAAAATCTTCAGACATAATATTTTTCAAAATCCTGTCCGAACATCCGAAGAATCTGCGTAATCTCGTCGTTAACGTTCAGGACGTGGCAACAGACGTTTTCATCGACAATTTCCAAAACTTGCCTGACTCTCCTGAACAAGAAGAATACCCGTTTCATCGAAGGTTTGGATGTAGGCTTTTTTCTTGGATTCATAACGGTAGCATTCTGTTCTTTGAGGATCTTCCTGAACCACCATTCCGCCACGGAGTAAATCAGGAGGCAGAGCACCATGAGCATGGACAATGCAGCAATCCGGTTCTCATTTTTCAGATAAACTTCGGACACATGGAACCTTTTATCCTTAATGAACCTGAACCCACGTTCAACGGCGTTCTGTTCCTTGTAATATTCGAGCATGGATTCCGGATCAATTCCGGTATCGTTGCAGGCAAGGATGAACCGGCCGGCCCGGTCCTGCTCCATCTGCACCCAGTCTTCATCCAAAGAGAACTCACAGGCGGGAAGGTAAATCACATCGCAGATCTCGTCTTTAGTCGGGCGGCCGCGTTTTCCGGATTGTCGTCGGCGTTCCGGAGCTATTGTCAGGTTATCGATTCGGTAGTGGGGATTTTTCCTGAACCACCGATCAATGACTGCGCGAGCATCCGGCTCACAGGCAAATCCTTTCGAGCAGAGTTTTTTCAAAGCGGTTTTATCTTTCTTCAGTTGCCTTTCCATTCGGGTTCTGAACGTTGCATTGATACGGTTCTGCTGTTCAGCGGAGTGAAAGAGAACCCATTTCTGCGGGATCTCTCCGTATGAGTTCTCGGATATCGCATACTTGTACCGGATATCCTTGCAGGCAGTCCAAGTGACTTCCGACAACACCAGGGTTTTGGCTTCTGTTATCGTTAATGGAACATGGCTGATCCAATGGCACTGCCGACCAAGATTCCGTATATTATCTTCGGTATAAAACGCTGAATCGGCCATATGGTAGATCTTCTGATCCATGACCAGGTTCTCTCTCACTGCCTGAATCGATTTGAGGAGACTCTTTTTGTCCGAAATGTTGCCAGATAAAGGTTCCATGAACACGGGGATCCCGTGCTGATTTGTCACCAGTGAGATGGCAAATTGTTTGAGATCATCCCGATGATCTTTGCTGTGGCCGCGCACGATCTCTATGAGCCGGGTACGACTCTCGTTGTCGTAGTCTCCGGTTACATTGATTGACGTCGTGTCATGATGCAGGCGCTGAATCCCCATGGGCATGTTTTTCATCATGCGCAATACGATGCCGGTGAAGAGTCGAGTCGGCCCATATGCCGCTATCGCGTCCAGCGTTTCTCCTAATGCGTATTCATTCAGATGCTCGGGTTTTATTCCCGCTCCAAGCAACCGCTCCGTCGCGATATCTTCGTAAAATTCGGGAACTAGCGACAACCGGCTTTCGGTATACCCCAGTCCGTTCATCGTCAGGGCTTTTACTGCCACCCCATGGCTGATATGGTGATGCCGGGTCTTGGGTAACTCTTCATCGATATATTTGCCTATCTCTAATTTGTCAAACATTCCGACTACTATACCTAAATGTCCGATCGTTATATTCGATCCTTCTATCAGCGTCATACGGAGATAGTTTCTGGTTGGATCTCTTCCGGTATAATTCTATGTACAAAATTAATAATATTCACCGGATTTTTTACTGCCGAAAGTCGGTTCCATGAACACGGGGATCCCGTGCTGATTTGTCACCAGTGAGATGGCAAATT
>DYSA01000453.1 GCA_020726425.1 Fibrobacter succinogenes
AAAGCCACAGGCCTCAAACTACAAGTTGAAAATCCATTTCCCCTTTTTACTTGAAGCTTTGGGCTTGAGGCCAGTTATCTTTGGCCTCTTTGGATCACCGGAACCTTGGTACTGCTTTAAAGGGGTAATCAGAATCTATTTTACAAACAAAATAGTTGATGGCTCACCTCTCTCGAACGAGAATGCTCTTCATGAAAAAACAACTGCTTACCTTTTTGATTATTGCACTTTCCACACTTGCCGCGCTGGGAATCTTTCGCGTTGTTCCCACGAGCGACTCCACGGTCTTTTTCGAACCCGATGCGCCACAACTCGCCACACTGGCGGAACTCAAACGGCAGTACGGATCCACGGACAATGCAATAATTACCATCGTCAGTTCCGGCGAATCGTTGATCACCGCAGAACACCTTCGCCAGATCGGCCATCTCACCGCGGCTCTCCAGAAACTTCCCCATCTCGTTCATACCGAATCGATCACCACGGCAAAGGCTGTTCAATCCACACCGTTTGGTCCCCGATTGAGCACGTTGATTCCCGCCAATTTTGAATCGCTTTCCCCAGAACGGCAGAGAGAAATCGTTCAGAGAGTAACCAGTTCCCCGCTCTGTCGAAACTATCTGGTGAATGACAGCGGAACCGCCGTGGGAATCAACCTTCACTTTGAACTGGACAACCTCCCCGCCGGAGCAGATCAGGAGATTCGCGATTCGCTCACCGCCATTGTCCACCGGGAACTCGCGCCGCCACTTCGATCGTTTATCACTGGTGGGATCTGTATCAACGGAGCGTTCACCGAAGCGGGACTCAAGGATTCACTATTTCTTACACCGTTGATGATCGCGGTAACGTTTCTTCTCCTCGCCCTTTTTATTCGATCCAAGGGAGAACTTTTCGCACTCGTACTTACGGTTATTCCCGTTCCCTTTATTGTCATGGGGATTTCCGGCTGGCTCAATCTGCCGTTCAGCCCTTCGTCGGCGGTGGTTCCGATCATTACCGGGGCCATCGCCGTGGCAACGTCGATTCACGTGATCACGGCCTTTCAACTTCACCTTGAAAACCACACCCGCAGTGAAGCAATGGCGCTCGGATTGCAAGCGAGTGAAAAAGCCATTTTCTACACCGCAATTACCACGGCGGCAGGATTTTTCTCGCTCAATTTCAGCAACACTCCGCCGTTTAGAACAATGGGGAATCTCGCCGGAATAGGCACGATGATCGTGGCACTCTTTTCGTTGTTTCTTCTCCCGCAACTCCTCGTTCGATGGGGAAATAGTACGCGAACTCTGTTTCATTGGGAATCAAAACCGCTTTTTCGACTGGTGACCAATCACCCAAAACTGATTCTCTCAATAGCGACCGTTCTTGTGGGAATCTCGAGCATCGGGCTCCCCCATCTCGCTGCCAGTGACTCCTTCGTGAACTACTTCGACAGCCGATTTACGTTCCGGCGCGACACGGACAGCACCTTGGCGAATCTCACCGGAATCGACTACCTGCAACTTTCAATTCCCGCGCCGAAAGCCGGCGTAAGCGATTCGATCTATCTCGAAAAAATTGATTCGCTTACGAACTGGTGCCGCCTCGACTCAAACGTCCGCTACGCCATTTCTCTACCTCTTATTCTCAAGGAGAGTTACCAATCCCTCACGGGGAAATGGCAACTTCCGCCACACTCTCTGCGAAACCGAGCTATTGCGGAGATGGAAAAATCCACCGACCAAAGAATTATCGCTTCCCACAGTTCAGCTGCGCAACTGTTCATTGTGTTCAACCGAGTCACCTCCAACGACCTGAGATCTTTCGCCGAATCCTGCTCAACAAAAGCGGTTCAGACCATGAACAATCCAGAAATTACCGTCGGAAGTACCTCACTTCTCTTTGCCCGACTCTCGGAAAGCAATAGTCGATCCATGAAAAACGGCATGATCCTGTCGCTCATCTTAGTCACCGGAATTCTCATGGCCGTGACCAGAAACAGTAAACTGGGAACGGTATCGATCATCCCGAACCTTCTGCCACTTCTCATGAGTTTTGGAATCTGGGGAATATTCGTGCAGAAAAGTGGTTTGGGACTTTCGGTTGTGGCGCCCATGGCGTTGGGAATAATCGTGGACGATACGGTTCATTTTATAGTTCGCTACCGCCGATTCAAAAGTGAAGGGTACACCACTGTCGATGCGATTCGGCTCACCTACGAAGAACTGACTTCCGCAGTGATCACCACGTCAATCATACTCATGGCCGGATTCGCCTCGTTGACCATCTCCGGATTCCAACCGACCCGCGAAATGGGAATACTCACGGCGGTGACTATTTTTCTGGCCCTGATCGCAGACCTTCTCGTTCTCCCGGCACTTTTGGTTTTGTTTGATTCGAAACCGAAAAAATGAACCATTCATTTCCGTGATTCCCCGGATTGAAATCCGGGGCTTATAGGGAATTTGATCCGCCGGATCGATACGCTATCCACCAAGAACGTGAAGCAATAGAGCATCTTTTCATGTCTCACAATATTCAAGAATTATCACCTCACATCACGGGAATTTCTATCGTCATCTATTCAATAGATCATA
>DYSA01000031.1 GCA_020726425.1 Fibrobacter succinogenes
AAAAAATGGACATTTGTATTGTCGTTTCTCGTAACAATCTCTGTTTTCAATTGGTTATAGTTACCGAAAAAGTGCTGTTGCACTGAGTAAAATCCCCGTAATTCCGCCCAATGCAACGAGAATTGCTCGTTCTGCATGTTTGTTTCTTTTATCTTGCTCAATTTCAAATTCGTTTTCGTCGGTCGTTTTTCCTGAATATTGATCACGCAGATGACGATAGTAATGCCTGCGTGATTTTGAAACGAGAGCGGATGTCGAACCGGCGCAAAATGTCAGTGTTGAAAATAAGAAGAACGCATCGTTCCACCCGCGAATCATACCAGAATTATGGGGCAGAAAAAGTGAAAGAACAGTTGCAATAACTGCCGAGAACAGTGTTGCGCCCAATATAATGAATAGGTTGTTTTTTTTAAGTACATTCATCCCAGTTCCTCAATTCAAATTGAAAATTTTTGAGAATATAGTTAATTGCGCTCTCTTTTAATTTTCTGTGTGATTTCCTACTTGTTATAACCTTTGTCAAAATCGTATACTTGGCATCTAGTTATTTAATAAATCAATGCATCAGGAGTTTGTGTGAAAAAAAATATCTGGTTTGGCAAAGTTACGCGGCCGTTTCGAATTGCAGTAATGTGTTCATTGTATCCAGCAGTAATGAGTGCTTCTACAACTGTTTCTGGTGTTGGTTCCGATGAAGAGACTGCTGTTCTCGCTGCATTAAAGGAAGCGGTTCGCTACGAACTTGTTCAAATAATAGGGAATTTCCAGTATAAAAAGAGCGAGTCGACAATAGAAAATTCTATTGTTTCAACAGCTAAGCGTTATACTTTGTCCCACAAAATTATTGAGTCACAGGATGCTTTTGGTGTTGTAAATGTGAAAGTTCGCATTGAACCGAATACGAATGCAATTCTTCAAGCGTTGAAAGAAAATAACCTTATTGTCCCTTCGACCGCCAAACCGCGCATTGTCTTGATGCTCGATGAACGGGTAAAAGGTCAACCTTCTTTTGAGAAAACTGCAACTTCAATGCTTGAACAGCAGTTGAAACGTGCTGGTTTTGTTGTCGTTGAAGCTGATCAATTAGTGAAGAATAAAGATGTAGAGAATACCGATACGTATAACTCCGAACAATTAGCAACCTTGGCTTTCCGCTCAGGTGCAGATTTGATTTTGAAAGGTCAGGTTTCTGTCGGTGAAGGGCAGTTGCAGACTATATATGGGGTTACTCAATATGCTGTTCCCATTCAGTTAAATGTTCGTGTTGTTCGTTCTGATAATGCAGAAGTGGTTGTTACCACGTCAAAAACGGTGAAGAAAAACGCTCAGGATGAGTTTTCCGCTGGTCAAATTGGTTTAACCGTCGGTGGTCAAACTGTAGGCGATATGGTTGCGAAACAGCTCGTCACTCTTTGGCAAAATGACCTTTCCGCTCCTAAAACTGTGGAGCTTCAAGCATCAGGATCTTTGGCGTCAAGTCTTGAATCCAGCCTGAAAAAATTGCCTGTAGTACTCTCTTCGCAGTTGCGGTTTATGGAAAAAGGTGAAGCACTCTACGATGTGACAGTTCGTGGGACTATGCAGGATTTACGTGAAGCAGTCGCTACGATACCAGGATGTCAAATTAATCTTGTTACAAAAAATCGTTTAGGAATAACTTCGAGTTCTGCGCCGGTTCAAGTTTCATATAATTATGATGAACCGGACATTTCAATATCGTCGTTTACCGTTGCGGAAATTTTCCCGTCTTTAGCCCGTCGGTACGAAACATCGCCAGTGGCTTCGGTTACGGTTGATTTGAAACAAGGGGTTACTGTCGAAAATCTCTCTGTGTCTGTGATGATACCTGAGATTATGGAACTTCCTTCAGAAACAAAAATTCCTTCACTTGCCGCCGGAAGTAAAAAGTCGGTGGATATTCCTCTGATTATGAATACTGAAAAGCTATTGAACAATCGCGAAGAACGTCGTCTTACGGGTAAAGCCGTAGTTACCTTTTATCAAAATGGGAAAAAAGTTGTTCGTGAATTGACGGTTCCTATTGAACTTCACGATGCAAATGCTATGGATTGGGCCGATGCAAATACTATTGCTTCATTTGTAACCTATCGCAATAGTACTGTGGATAAGTTTGCTCGGACATCCGCTGTGGCGGTAGATAAAACTGGTTTTAACGATCAATTTGAATCTGCACTTGCAATTTTTACAGCCTTGAAAAAATATGGTATATCCTATGTGAAAGATCCAACTCCATCGGGCGATGCTCGGGTGCTGGACAAAGTACAATTTCCTCTTGAGACACTTGAAAAGAAGAGTGGAGATTGTGACGATACTTCTGTTCTCTTTGCATCTCTTTTGTCAGCAATCGGTACCGATGTAGCATTTGTTTCGTATCCCGATCACGTATTGATCATGTTTGATACCGGTGTGTACAGCAAGAATCGTTACAAGCTCGGTGTTGATGAGAAAAGTGTTGTGATTCACAACGATCGTTGTTGGATTCCTGTTGAAACGACTCTGCTCAAAAAAGATTTCTTTGAAGCGTGGCGTACTGCTGCAACAGAATATCATCAGGCGCTTGTCGATGGTCAAGCAATTCAGATTACCGATTTAACTTCCGCTTGGAAAAATTATCCAGCATTTAATTATAGCCGTACAAATACGGCCTTAGTTGCCCCATCGGTCACCGCTGAAATTACAGCAGCTTTGAAATCTGTGGACGCTTCTTTGAAAACTGAACTTGGTCAAGCAATATCAGCTATTGAAAAGAAATCTGATAAATCTGTTGAAGATCAAAATCATTTAGGGATTCTGTATGCAAGAAATGGCGAATATGAAAAAGCGGTTTCTCAATTTTTAAGCATCTCAGGAGGGACATCACGAGCTGATATTTTGAATAATCTCGCGTGCGCTCAAATCCTAACTGGTGACGAGAAAAAAGGTGCCGAGACGATTGCGAAATCACTCAGTTTGAAAAGTTCTCCCGAAGCATTGGTGAATCGTGCTCTTGCTTATTATCTCTCTTCTACAAGCCCTGAAGGAGTTGATCTTTTTGTTGCTGCTATGATTGAAGCAAAGCAGAAACTTCCTGCAAATATGAATCTTGAAAAAATGCTTGGGATTGAACTCGGTGAAAAAAGTAGCGATAAAGCAGCCGGTGAGCATGCTGTAGAGCAGAAGCAGACTGTTGATAAGCGTCGAATGCAAGAACTTCTCCGCCAGAGAGTCATGGCTCAAGATTTGTCAAAAGCTCGTGAGGCAAAAGAGAAAGGCGTTACGGCAAATGTCAACGTAATGCCTTTTGGAGGAGTTCGTGGGGCTGATCCTACACAGGTTGCTACCGTTGTTGACCTCTTGGTTTGGATGGAATAAGAGATGGCAAAGGATACTTCCAAAGAGGGTCAGAAATTTGATCGTAATCGTTTTTTGGTATGGGCAGTGGTGGTGTCCTTTGTAATCGTTACTATTCTATTCAGTATAAAGGGTATTGGTATTTACGAGTGGCATTTGGCTGACTTTTGGGCACGCCAGAACTATGGTCGTAATGTCGCAGAAAAGGTTGCAGTTGTTGGAATTGATGACAATCTATTCCAGTTCGGGAAGTATGAGTGGCCGCTCGAAAAAGATGTTTACGGTGAGCTTATCATGTACCTTGAGGAAATGGGTGCAAAAGTAATCGCTTTTGATATCGAGTTTTCAAACAATTTTCAAAAGTGTGGAGATTCTGATTCTCTCTTTTTGGGAATGGTTGAAAGCTCGCCAGGCGTTGTAATCGGATATGGTTTTCTTGTAGATTCTTCCTCTGAAAAAACGGTTGAGTACTCTAACGGGAAAAGTGTTCCAATTCCCGAAATTCCATCCCGAAACGCAGGACTTCTTGATCAAATAGATGCACGTCATTCCGCTGGTCGAGGCGATATAAATCTCGGTAAGTTTCATGCAAAAGGAGCAGAAGTTCCGTACCCTGAATTAGCTGAGCGCATGCATCGTTGCGGTTTTTTCAATCGAAGTATTCAGATGGTTGGTGGAATAGACCGTTTTATGCCATTGGTTATCGAACAGGACTCATTGCTTTTCTCTTCGCTGGCCCTTTCTTCTGTTGAATCCTATCTTAGCGATTCACTCCATTTTACATTGGGTGATCGCTCGGTTGATCTCGGTGATTATTCGTGGAGAATTGACAAAAAAGCTGATATGGCGGTTAATTTTACAGACTCTATCCCCGTTTACTCAATGAGCGATGTTATGGTTTCGTTTCAAGATTATCTGATGGGTAACGAACCGGAACTAGGAAAGAAAGAGTTTGATGGTAAAATTATTTTTATCGGTTATATGGGGCATTCAAGCGGCGATTTAGGAGTAAATCCCGTTTCGACAAAAAAAGATGCAGGTATGAACCAAAATGACAAAACACCAATGGTTATGCTTCATGCTTATTCAGCCAATACTATGCTTGAATCTCGTGACATATTCGTGATAGATAGATGGCAGGTTGTTTTGCTCTCGTTCTTGGTTGTTCTTTTCGTGTTTTTACTTTTTCTGAAAATTCCCCAAAATATTTTGAATTTGCTAATCCCATTGACTTTTGTTGGCATTTATGCGGTTGGATTTTTTGCGTATCAGTCGTATATCTTTCTGCCAATTGTTGAAATATGTGCTACTTCATTTTTCTTTACAGTCGCAGCGATTTTTATAAATTATTACGATAGTACTCACGAGACGCGATATATCAGTTCCGTGTTCCGCACCTATATTTCCCCAGAACTTATCGATGAGATGGTGAAAAACCATACTGTTCCAAAACTTGGTGGGGAACAGATTGAAGGGACTGCCTTTTTCACTGATATTGAAAAGTTCTCCACATTTTCAGAGATATTCACTCCTGAAGAGCTTATCAATGTCTTGAATATCTATTTCTCAGAGATGACCGTGATTTTACAGAAAAATAAGGGAACTCTTGATAAGTTTATTGGTGATGCGATTGTCGCAATATTTGGAGCACCCTGTTTCTATGAAGAAAATGCAGAACAAGCGTGTATGGCCGCATGGAATATGCAGGAAGCGCTTGGTTCATTGAGAGAAAAATGGAGTCTTGATCCCGATCTGTGCGATAAGGTTGGGAATATGCGGATGCGAATAGGTATAAACTCTGGGCCATTCATTGTTGGGAATCTTGGTTGTGTCGATAGAAAAAATTATACAATGATCGGTGATACCGTAAATTTGGCGGCACGTTTGGAGTCTGGTGCCAAACAGTATGGTGTTTATACGCTTGTTGGTGAATCAACCTACGAATCAGCAAGAAAAAGTTTCCTATTTCGGGCTGTTGATCGTATTGTGGTAGTTGGGCGCCGTGAACCTGTTTCAATTTTCGAGCTGATTGCTCCTCTAAGTGAGGCGAGTCCACTGATGAATATGCTCGTTGAAAAATACGGTTCCGCAATGAAAGAGTATGTTGCTGGACAATTTCAATCAGCATTAACTCTATTTAGAGATGCTGTCGAACTTGAAGTTCATCCCAATGGGAAGAATCCTTCAAAGGTAATGGTTGAACGTTGTGAAGAGTTAATCACACAGAGTCCAGAATACTGGGATGGTGTCTATACCATGAGAAGTAAGTAGAAAATGAGGTAGAATATGAATTCAATTCTGAACATATGTGTGTTACTTGGTCTTGTTGTCATTGCGACTGCATCAGATATTGAATTGATTCAGTATTCTGATTTGCGATTGAGGAATGCCGCAGTAAGTGAAACTTCACTTTTTCGAACGTGGGTTTTACAGGGTAAGCCTGAAGTTACCATTACATTTGAACAGAAACAAGCTTACGGGAGTGATGGGTGCAATAGATACTCTTCGCCGGTAACAATTAAAGAAAAATCCCTTAAGTTTGGAGCTGTAATGGCAACGCGTGCTGCTTGTGAACAGCTTAAAGGAAGCGATGCTGCTTTTCGGCGTACATTGATTTCTGTAGAATCGTATAGAATTACCGAAAAGGGGCTCTTAGAACTTCTGGGTGAATCAGGTCAAGTGCTTTTGACCTTTCACCGATAAGAAGGTACAAAAAGTTTTCCCGAGAGATTTGTTGTTTCGCCTTTAAAAGTAAATACATACACACCGGAACCCATTTTTGCGAGATCAGCACTTTTGTTGGTCTCGCTTATTGTTTTAGTGGTGATAACTTCTCCGGTGGGGCTGTAAATTGTGATAGTTCCCTTTTGTGAAATGCCTTTTGAATCGACTACTTTTATTGTTGACCCTGTGCGAATAAGTGAAAGTCCGCTCGTGCTGTTTTGAATCGATTGGAGCGAAGTAGGATTCGCTTCGATATATTTCATAGCCGCTTCGATATCAATTTTGCCGTATCCCCACCGATTTTCTTCAGTAGTTTGTTGGTCATTGCGAGCTGTAATCGCAAAAATGGAAAGAATGTCTTGTCTTGTAAGAGTCGGAACAGCTTCCAGCATCAGTGCGATTGCTCCGGTGATAATTGGTGCCGCAAGTGAAGTTCCGCCTTCACCGGCAAAGGGATAGTTTCTTTGTTCGAAATTGTATGATTTTACAGTACGTCTGGGGTTAAACTCGGTGTCAAAAGAGTTGTATGCACCAATGAGTTCATTTCCAGGTGCGGTGATTTCCGGTTTTTCTCTATTGTCAATCGTTGGCCCGCGTGAAGAGAAAAAACTGATGTCGCCCACTTGGGCATCACCAAAGATTTGGATTAGACTGTCCGATTCTGTGCGATATTCTCTTCGCGCTGTCCATGATCCAACGGTGATTGTTCCTTTGCTCGTTCCTGGGCCGTCGCCAATGGTCATGGCGGTATTCCCATTCATGTAGCCACTTATCCCACGATCTGAAAAATTGCGGTACATTCCATTCCAGCCGTGAACGGTTCCGGCAGATCCTGTGATTGCGATAGAAATATCAAGTTTTGCGGCAGGATTCCCTGCAATTGAAGTTAACAATACTGCAATAGATGGTTTGCTGTTCTGTGGATTGAGTGTAGTTCCTGCTGCTTGAATTCTAATTGAATCTGAACCGATACCGACAGTTGTGTCAAACTCATTGGTTGAAGTTTTGATCGTAGGGAGTTTGATTTGTTGTTCCCCTAAATGATTAGTCACCGAGAGGATGAGTGAGAATGATTGAAATTTCGTTCCCCAAAAATCGAGTAAGCCTATCTGGTCGGGTATCGTGGCAAAAGTTCTGAGCGTATCTCCCTTGGTCAGATCAAACTGAATGTGTTGATTGACGTGACCACTGTTGCTTGCTGCGGTTACTAATATCCCGCGGTGAGCATTTTGTTCCATGAACTTGTCTTCAGGAGATGTTCCATCGTGGGATCCATTAGGGGAGGCAAGCGACATGTTAATAACGACAGGGCGGTGTTGCGATTCAGCTTCGGATAGGATGTACTCAACCGCATCCATAACTCCATCACTTTGGTAATTTGTGGCAACAAAGATCAAGTCGGATTCTGGTGCGATGCCGTAATAGGGTACTCCGTCGATTCGGGATCCGGCGGCCATGGAGGTAACCAGTGTTCCGTGTGATCCGATCTTTGTGTCATGCTGTTTGGCGCGAAGTGATTGTTCTGTTGAAAACTCTGAACCGTATGCGAAATTTGCCGGTTTTGTTCCTAGGGAATCTCTTTGGTCCCAGACCTTTGTTATACGAAGTGATCCATCTGGCTTTCGAAATGAGGGGTGGGTATAGTCAAATCCTCCGTCGATGATCCCAATAAGAACTCCTTTACCTCGATATGACGATTGTAATCCTATGCCTGTGTGAACTGGTTCACAATGTGTTTGGCTTCGCGATGAATCGAGGGTCGGAAAGAGTGTTTTGGGTGAATATATTGTGAGTATCGATATGTCCGAGAGTGCTTTCTCTAGTTCTCCTGATCCACGAACGACTGAAATTGAACTATCTCTGTGCAAAAGGATTAATTGGTCCTGTTTATCTGCTCGCGAACCATCACGTGATTGGAGTTTTATCCGAAGTGCGGGGTCAATATCCACTGCAATGAGTGAGTTGCTAATCAACAAAAATATGGACAGAATTTTAACGAATTTCATAGTGGAAACCTCTTTCATGATGATAATCTACTAATAAAAAAGGCGAAAAGACTTTAGTTTGTGTGTAAATGTCATTAATGTGAAAAAAGTTATTTATACCGACGTGGTGTACTAGTCTCGATTCTGTTGTGGTAATGCGTAAGAAATACAAAATGTTGAGGTTTGGCGGCGGGAGATGTTAAGTGGGGCTAACATTTGCGACGATAAGTACCTGTTCTTTTTTTCACAATACCTGTTTAGAGTGTTGTATATTTAGCATGAAAATAAGTGTGTATATGGTGAAAATGACTCAATGTCGATGAGCTGATACACAGGTTAATGTTTTTCCGGAGGGAGAGATAATGGCTGATGAGAAATTGCTTCCCATGTCAGAAGGTCTGGTAGCCTTCATTACTGAGTGGAAGAAGAAACCAGGTAATCTTATTATGGTTCTGCACAAAGTGCAGGAAGAGTATGGTTACATTGCTAGTGAAGTGGCTATCGAAGTATCGCGGATGCTCGAAGTACCACTTGCTAAAATTTACGGCGTTGCAACTTTTTACCATCTTTTCACGTTGAAAAAACCAGGTAAAAACAAAATCGCTGTTTGCATGGGAACCGCTTGCTACCTGAAAGGTGCACAGGATCTTCTTGATGAGCTTGATACAATCCTTGATTGTAAAGCTGGTGAAAAAACTGCAGATGATATGTTCTCTATCACCGGTGTTCGTTGTATTGGTTGTTGTGGTCTTGCTCCGGTATTGACTATCAATGGTAAAGTATACGGAAATGTAAAGACTGATCAGCTTGCTGATCTTCTCGCTCCTTTCCAGAACGCTAAGTAATAATGCACTACTCCCTGTCAGACTATTTGGCCGACATTGCTCACAACAGCATTGAAGCCAAATCGAACTATGTAAAGATTACATTTTGCGAGTTTGACAAGATCATTGAAATTGTTGTTTCAGATAACGGGTGTGGTATGGATGAAGAGACTGTGCGAAAAGCTCAGGATCCTTTTTATACTGATCCAAGGAAACACGCCGCTCGTAAAGCAGGATTCGGACTTCCGTTTCTGATTCAAGCTGCGGAAACCTGTGAAGGAACATTTTCAATTAGTTCAGAAATGGGCGTAGGCACGAAAGTACGATGTACTTTTGGAAGAACATGTATCGATACGCCTCCACTGGGTGAAATTGTTTCAACGGTGACGGCATTGATGGCAATGGATGGTGGCTATGAACTTGAGTTTGTCCGATCCTTAGATGGTGAAGAGTACTCGGTAAAGCGATCGGAACTGCTGGAAGCTCTTGGTGAGCTTGAAACAGCCGGTTCGATCAACATGGCTCGAATCTATGTTAATTCATTAGAAGAGAATATTCAGCATAATAAAACAGGAGAAGCATGATGGGTAAAATGACCCTTGCAGATCTTAAAGCGATGCGTGACGATAAGAAAAAAGAGATCGACCGTCGTGAAACTGATAAATCCGTAACCGTAATTATCGGTATGGGTACTTGCGGTATCGCCGCTGGTGCAAAAGCTACATTTGATGCAATGATTGCAGAACTTAACAATTGTGATGTTGTTGATGTTGTGGTCAAACAGACTGGCTGCATGGGTTTCTGTGCTGTTGAACCAACTGTTCAGGTTATCGCAAGCGGAATGCCCACAACTATCTACAACCGCGTTTCCGCAGAAGTTGGTGTGCGGATCGTAAAAGAACATATTGTCGGCGGAAAACTCGTGAGTGAGCACGTATACGACAATCCATCTAAAGATATTCTGGCTGACTAACCGAAAAAGGAACAGTGAAAATGGCATATAAGAATTTTGCACTTGTCTGTGCTGGTACCGGTTGTCACTCAACTGATGGCCAGGAAATCTATGATAACCTGATCGCTTCAGCTGAAAAGCATGGCGTTTCTGGTGATGTTCAGGTTGTTAAAACGGGATGTTTCGGTTTCTGTGAACAGGGACCAATCGTAAAAGTTCTTCCTGAAGAATCATTCTATGTAAAAGTAAAAGCGTCTGACGCTGAAGAGATTATCGCTGAGCACATCGTAAAAGGTCGTGCCGTTGATCGTCTTCTCTATAAAGAACCAGGCAGCAAAACTGCGGGTAAAATCGAAGATATGGGTTTCTATCAGAAACAACTTCGTATCGTACTTCGCAACTGTGGTTTGATCAATCCTGAAAACATCGAAGAGTACATCGCTCGCGAAGGTTATCAGGCTCTTGGAAAAGTTCTTACTGAAATGTCTCGTGAAGACGTTATCAATGAACTCAAAACTTCAGCACTTCGCGGACGCGGTGGTGCTGGTTTCCCAACCTGGATGAAATGGAATTTCACTAAACAGATTGATGGTGTGGACAAAAAATTCGTTGTGTGTAATGCCGATGAAGGGGATCCTGGTGCGTACATGGACCGTTCGACACTCGAAGGTGACCCACACTCGGTGATGGAAGCAATGGCGATTGCCGCTTACACAATCGGTGCAACTCAAGGGTACATCTACATTCGTGCAGAATATCCTCTCGCGATCGAACGTCTTGAAATCGCAATGAAACAGGCTCGTGAATTTGGCCTTCTTGGTGACAATATTCTCGGAACTGATTTCTCCTTTGACATCGAAATCCGTCTTGGTGCTGGTGCATTCGTTTGTGGTGAAGAAACTGCGCTTCTCGCTTCTATCGAAGGCGAACGTGGTATTCCTCGTCCTCGTCCACCGTTCCCTGCGGTAAAAGGTCTTTGGGGCCGTCCTACTTTGATCAACAATGTAGAAACATTTGCGAACATTCCGATGATCATCCTCAAGGGTGGTGCTTGGTTTGCTTCAATCGGTACTGCCGATTCAAAAGGAACAAAAGTATTTGCTCTTACTGGTAAGATCAATAACTCTGGACTTATCGAAGTTCCTATGGGAACAACTCTTCGCGAAATCATCTACGACATTGGTGGTGGTATCCCGAACGGTAAAAAGTTCAAAGCTGTTCAGTCTGGTGGACCTTCAGGTGGTATGCTTACCGCTGAACACCTCGATACACCAATCGACTACGCGGGTCTTCAGGCTCTCGGTTCGATGATGGGTTCAGGTGGTCTTATCGTTATGGATGAAGACGACTGTATCGTTGACGTTGTTCGTTTCTACCTCGAATTTGCTGTTGATGAATCGTGTGGTAAATGTTCACCATGTCGTATCGGCGGACGCAAACTTCTCAACATCGTTGAGCGTATGACTGCTGGTACTGCGACTGAAAAAGATCTCGAGAACATTGAAGAGATCTCAGATGCAATGAAAAAAGCATCACTCTGTGGACTTGGGCAGACTACGCCTAACCCAACACTCTCTTTGATCCGTTATTTCAAGGACGAAATGCTTGCTCACGTACATGATAGTTCATGTCCAGCGGGCAAATGTAAAGACCTCGTGAAATACACTATCGATGCTGAAAAATGTATCGGTTGTACACTTTGTGCGCGTCGTTGTCCGGTTCCATGTATTTCTGGCGGAAAACGTGAAGCTCACGTGATTGATCAGGATGCGTGTATCAAATGTGGTGAGTGTTACACTGCGTGTAAATTTGATGCGGTTAAAAAAGGTTAAGAGAGAGGAGATTCAGAAAATGGCAATGGTAAATTGTTTAATCGACGGTATTAAAGTTGAGGTTGCTGAAGGTACTTCTATCCTTAACGCTGCTAAACTTGCAAACGTAAAAGTTCCGACCCTCTGTTATCACCCTGACCTTACGCCATGGGCTGCGTGTGGTATCTGCGTGGTAAAAATGGAAGGTTCTCCAAAAATGATCCGTGCATGTGCGACTCCTGCTGAAGAAGGACGCAACTATATCACACGTGATGCCGATTTGGTTAAAACTCGTACTACTGTTCTCGAGTTGATCCTTGCGGATCACCCTGATGACTGTCTTACTTGTGGACGTTCGGGAAACTGTGAACTTCAGACTCTTGCAGCAGACTTTGGTATTCGCGAAATTCCGTTTGAACGGAATGCGCCTCGCATGCCAAAAGATACTTCTACCACTTCAATTATTCTCAATCCTGAGAAATGTATCAAATGTGGTCGTTGTGCGATCGTGTGTCAAGATCTTCAGGGCGTGTACGCTCTTGAATTCATTGGCCGTGGCGAAAACACTCAGTTGAAACCGGCTGCGGATGTTCTTCTTAATGATTCGCCTTGTATCAAATGTGGTCAGTGTTCAGCTCACTGTCCAGTTGGTGCGATTTATGAAAAAGATGAAACTAAACAGGTATTTAACGCTCTTGCAAATCCTGAAAAACATGTTGTTGTTCAGATTGCTCCTGCGGTACGTGTAGCTCTTGCCGAAGCATTTGGTAAAGAACCGGGAACACTGGTTACTGGTCAGATGTATACGGCACTTCGTCGACTTGGATTTGACAAAGTATTTGATACAAACTTTGCTGCTGACCTTACCATTATGGAAGAAGGCACCGAGTTTATCAAACGGTTTACAACTGAAAAAGAGTCGCTTCCTTTGATTACTTCCTGCTGTCCAGCTTGGGTTGATTACATGGAAAAATACGCGAATGATCTCATTCCGCATTTCTCTACCTGTAAGTCTCCTCAGCAGATGGAAGGTGCGATGATCAAAACATACTACGCGGAGAAAATGGGAATTGATCCAAAATCAATTTATGTGGTTTCGATCATGCCATGTACTGCGAAAAAGTTTGAAGTTGGTGCGTGTGCTGACATGAGTTCTGCTGTTGGTGGAAATCAGGATGTAGACGTGGCAATCACAACTCGTGAACTTGCTCGCATGATCAAACAGGCGGGTATCGATCTTCTTGCTCTTCCTGAAGAATCAGTTGATGCGCTTCTTGGTACCTATACCGGTGCAGGAACAATCTTCGGTGTTACTGGTGGAGTTATGGAAGCGGCACTTCGTACTGCAGTAACGGTTATGACTGGTGAAAAACTTCCGAAAGTTGAATTCCAGGCACCTCGCGGTATGGATGGCGTGAAACATGCAACCCTTGACGTGAAAGGAACTCCGGTTAAAATCGCCGTTGCTCACGGAATGGTAAACATCGAATCGGTTCTCAACGAAATTCGCGAAGCGAAGAAAACGGGAGCACCTACTCCGTATGACTTCATTGAAGTAATGGCGTGTCGCGGTGGATGTATCGGTGGTGGTGGTCAGCCTCAGGGTGCGACTGATGAAGTACGTGCAAAACGTACTGCGGGACTTTATAAGGATGACGAGATTTCTGCGATTCGTTGTTCTCATGAGAATCCTGATATTCAGGCAGCATACAATGATTTCCTTGGCGAACCAAATTCGCATAAAGCGCATGAACTGCTTCACCGTCACTATACAGAACGTCCTGTTTACAATAAGTAATCAGATTGTTTTAATAAACCATGAATTCATGGGAAAACGGGAACTTCGAAAGAGGTTCCCGTTTTTTGTTGGAATTCACGGCGCAATATGTATGACAATCCAAGGTATAACAAAAGGAGATGCGCTTATTCACATCTCCTTGAAAGTGGTAGTCCAAACGAATTTTTCTTCTGTTTTTTACTCAGTTGGCAATCTGACGACCATAATCATTGTAATCCTGTTGACAGCATTTTTGAAAATTCATCTAAGATAGATATCACT
>DYSA01000454.1 GCA_020726425.1 Fibrobacter succinogenes
ATTTATCTGATTTACCTGTTTCTATCTGTGCAACTCTGATACGTTGAGCATCCTGTTCTAACTGGGTAATCGGGACAGATTTTAAAATTCCCGCTGAAATCGGTGCGGTTCGAACGATGAGTGGCGAAGCTTTTGGTTCATAACGAATGGTTCCTTGGCAAATCAATGCTGGCTGTTTGTGACGCAGTTACCTATTTTCCGGATCGGTTATTCAGTGAAAAGAGGAGTTGTGAGTTCAGATAAATTGATTGAAGCAGAAGCGCATCTGTACGTGGGAGTGGCAAAGGCAGACGGGGTGATTTCGGAGATGGAGTATTCTCATATTCCGATCTATGCTGAAAAAGCTCAGCGCCAGTTTGATAAAATGAGTATTAACGCTTCCATAATCGAGCGAATTCGACCGGCGATCCGTTCGATAATGAGTTCTCCACAGTTTCGGTCTTGGGATGCAAATGACCACCTCGATAGTGCAATCGCAATACTTCGTGAGATACATTCCGAAGGGGTGTGGCAGAGTCGAATAGTGTTTGTCAAGAATGAAAAAGGGTTTACGGAATCGGCGCGGATCGATGGGTATGTTCTGCGTGAAGCTGAATTTATTCGTTCAATGGAGACGAAGTTGGTGGCGCTCTTTAAAAAATGATCACGGTGAACGATTCACCGTGATCAGAGACTCTTACTTTTTAGGAGCACCCGCTGGCGCGGTGGGGAAAGCATACCCTTTTTTCTCCAGAGCTACTTTCATTTTTTTCGCTTCCATTTCAGCCCATCCTTGTGTTCCCGCCATTGCTTCTTGGGTAATCACGGGAAGTTTCTGAGCCATTTTTTTGCCAATCGGCGATGTATAGAACTTGATCATCTCTTTTACTTCGGCCTGAGTAAAGTGCTTTTTATAGATCGGAACAATGGCAGTGATGAATCCTGCGGTTGATACTTTTTTCATCTCCGCAATAATCGTTTCATCGGGAATTTTTTGGTTCCCCATTTTCATGAGCATCCCCATCTGTTCGACCATTGCCATTGCCGACTGATCCACTTCGGTGAGGGCGAGAAGGGTTCGAACATCTTGGTCAAAGGTTGTTTTTGCGGTAGTCGCCGGTTTGGTCGCCGTGGCTTTTGCCGCTGGTTTTGCGGAGGCAGTTCCGGGAAGTGGCATCGGTTGAGCGGTTGCAAGGATCGTGGTAGAGAGTAGTATAAATAGTGACCGGCGCATTGGAAACTCCTTGATTGTATAAGCACTTACGCAAAAGTAATCTCAGTATAAGAAAGACTTCATTCGATTACGAAAGATAGCTTCTGCGCATAAGATGAATTGCTATTGTATATTTTCTCTTCGGTAATAGGGTGAGTGAATGAGTGCGGATCTCATTTCTCCTCTGGGTTTCAGTGGTGTAAACCGTGTGAGGACATGTGAAAAAAATATCTGTGGGAATCGCGATCTTGCTCTGTGTTCACGGTGGATTTGCTGCTTTTGTAAACGATACCCTGACGGTTCCACTTTTGGGTGTTCCCGTACTCACTCGCACCGTTGTTTGTTCCGATTCTTCACTTGTAACATTTTTCTTTTCTGACTCTTTACCGCATAAGTCTTCTGTAATCCAATGTAGTACTTTAATTTCAAAAACATTTCCGATAGTTGTGACTCGAGGCGATACCATTGTGGGGACTAAAAAATTCACTCGGTCAGAAAGTGTATCTTTTCTTACGAGATCGACAAATGAGTTTGTTTTCAACCTAACGTCATTTCTCGATCAGCCGCAGATGAATCTCGTGCCATTGACTTCGTATTGTCGTTCAATGCTTTGCGATAGTAAAGTAGAACAGCAGTATGAAAATCTCATCGAGAAAGGGCAGGGGTGGGATCTCACTGTTGCCATGACTGGAACAGAGTCATATCGCTGGGGAAAGGCGATTCGCGAACCTCAACGGTTTGTAACGGTTCCACTTTTAGCGGAGGTTGATCTGGATGATCATTCACTTATTCACCACTTTGTTTCTCCGAAAATGAAAGCTATAAGTTATGTGGTTGGATTTGTCATTATGCTTCTTCTTATTGGGAAATTGCGAAGAGCTAAGCGCGATTACACTTGCTAAAAAAATCGAACTGCTTTGGGCAATTCGATTTGTGTTGTTTATCAGAATAATAACGGATCTACTCGGCAGTTGGTGCAATTTTTTCTTGCATATCAGTCAGAAGTTCGGGGTAGAGTTCGGGGGATTTGAGAAATTCAACTCGTTCCAAGGCCGGAGCCTCGGAACGAGTTGGTTGGATATCAGTCACTTACAAAACAAAAGGTTTTTTCGTGGTACCTGAGTAGTAACGAAAAAGCTAACATATCAAAAATTGTTGGAAAATTTGCAAGAACCATTTTGGTCGTAGATGATGAATTTATTATGAGAAAGTCTGTTTCATTGATCTTGAAACGACTTAGCTTTAACGTAATTCTCGGGGAAAATGGATGTGATGGTGTTGAGCTCTATCGAAAAAATCAAGATCAGATCGATATGATCATGCTCGATATGATGATGCCGGTTATGAGCGGTGATCTCGC
>DYSA01000455.1 GCA_020726425.1 Fibrobacter succinogenes
CCTAGTTTGGTGTAAAAAAGTTGTTAAAACTCAAAATTTAAACGATTATCGATAGTAATGTAAAGTTTGTGCTACTAGATAAGCCGTTTTTGGGAGATCGAAACTTCTGGAAGAGAAGAGGTGAAATGTAGAATAGTAAATGAAATTATGTAAAATTACAAATCGAAAATATGGAAATATCAACTCGGATGATGGATTATGTCATTACTCATAACTGTCTGGTACAGAATATTCGCGGGGTAATTTTGGGAAAATATCAATTTGCAAAATTCGCTTTTCGTGACATTGCCGAAAATTGAGTGTAGCGATTTGCGAGAGATGCGCGCTTTTGTCTTTGCTAGATGAAAGTGTTTTTGTACACAGACCTATGTGTTTTGTTTGTGCATTGAGTTGCGATTCATTTGTACTCGCTATCGTCAGGCTTGAGGATTTGAGTTACGTGTAACAACATAAGAACTTCCTTTATAATCATTTTACTCAATATTTTGGTTAAAAGACCGATAGGATGTGTATATGTCTAGAACGTGATAAGGAGTTCTTATGATTCGCAATACTATCCATACAAACAGCGCATTTCAAAAGATGGGTTCGAAATTTGGAGTAACAACTCCGCAAAAAAATTCCCTAATCTCAATTCTTAATTCCATGGGGACTGAATCTTCGCAAAAGCAAGGGGATAGTTTCAATTTCAGCGGAGCGCTCGGGATTGGCACCGAAGGGTACAATTCCAAGATGATTGAAGCGAGGCAGAAAATGAATCTCCCCTCAATGATTTCAAAATTCAAACGGGGTGAAGAGTTTACTGATATTGAGATGACGTTCATCAAAAAGACAAAAGGTGGCGTCGAAGCTTTGAATAAGGTAATGGGAGAGATGAAAGCTCAAGGTGAGTCTCAGTATATCACGGGATTATTGGATAAGTACAAGGTTTCGGAGAGCGATCGTGCCAAAATGGTTATTGATATTTCGCAGGATAAAAAGAGCGGCGCTTTCACACTCTCAATTTCAGGATTGGCGGATGGTGAAATTTCAAAAAAAATCAGCGATGCCTTGAATGGTGACAAAACAATATCTCATGGGAAAAATCTTTTTGAATTCAACATGAAGAATGCTAAAAACACCTCTGCATTGAGTGAACAATTTCTTTCACAGACCAATCAGAACAGTGCGCCAATTACGAGTTACCTTGCGAAAAATGGATTCACCGGAGCAATCTCTTCATTGGATGTGAAAGATGGAAAAATTACCGGTCTTCCGGAGAAACTCGATGCGATATTGAACAATCCCAAGCTTTCAGCTACCGCATTTGGCAAACCAAACGAAGCATTTGAAATGAAAAAGGGGATTCTCAAGTCACTTGCCTTTGATAAAATCAATGAGGGAAAAGAGATTCCTGCGTATTCTGCAAAAATCACCATGAAAAATGGATCGCTTTCCGTAATTGAACAACCTGAATTGATGGCAAAAATCAAAAATGTCTCACTGCTGAAAACCACTGACACCGCAGAAAAGCAGTTTAAAAATGATCCCATCTCGTGGTACAATTCGGTTGTGTCTGCGAAAAAAAACGAAAACTTCGAACTCTTCGCAAGCGGGAATTAATATCGTCGGGTAGTCACATCCGATCAGGAATATCGTTGGGATTATCCACTATTCCCTTGATCATTCGCGAACATCGCACACAACGATCTCCATCTGGGTGATTTCCTTCGCCACAAACCACGCAGTTGTATCGAATCCGTTTCTGCCCGATGATCAGTCCCGGCAGGAGTGAGAGAATGAAGAAGATGGAAATATTCATGGGATCCCGTTCATACGGGAAAACGACGAGAAATAGCATCATGAAAAAAATCATCAGCATGGTTGTCCACAGAACGGTGGAGTCTTTTTTAATCAGATACGTTATTTCAGTATCGAATTGTTTCAAAAGTTCTTGTGCTTTTACCCAAAAGATCGGTTGGACAGTGATGCGATACACTTCGCTGAACGGTTCCACGGCATGGCGTTCCACCACTACCATAATCTGATTTCTCTGCAGAAGTTCCACTGCTTTTTGCACTTCCGCAGAATCGCGAAACACTTTTACGGGAAGATAGACCGGTTCAAACTGAATCATAGAAGTTCTCCTGACTCAATGGGAAATCCGTAATCATCGACCCAGCCGTCATAGTTCCCCAAAAGTTCCATCACCGGAAATCCCGCTTTTGCTGCGGCGAGACAGATCCGTGCCCCGCGAAGGCAGAGTTCACCGTAGCAGTAGACAATGTTTACTTTCTCTTTGGAAAATTTTTGCAAGGCCGTTTCAATTTCATCGCCATCACCCCAGATCGCTCCGGGAATATGACCGGCAATGTAGAACTCTTTTGATCGAACATCGATCACTTGAAAATCCGAATCACCGGCGGTGATTTTGTTGTTCAAGAGAGATATTCCCATGGTATATCCAACTTTTGCCTGAAAGTATTCCGCGGCAGCTCTGCTATTGAATGATTCCGGAGCGAGGGGGAAGTTAGAACTCATGGGATCTCCTTGATTTGATTTTTGTTGAATA
>DYSA01000456.1 GCA_020726425.1 Fibrobacter succinogenes
GCTGGGAACGAGTGCTAAATTCATAAAGATTGGTAACAAACACCTGAGTAGTAACTTTGAATGAACATTGTCTGTTTTGTGAATAAAAAACTTGCCAAAACGCGACTTATGATACAAAATGAAGCCTGAATTATTTTCAAAAAGAGGTTTATTATGCACCGTTGGGGTTTAAAAAGAAAATTGATTGTTCCCATTCTATCGATTATTCTGTTCACAGGAACCATTTTGATCGTTCTACTTCTCATTCAATTGCGCACGATCAGAAATAACTCCATCTACAATTTTGTGGTTGAAAAAGAGAGCGAAATGGCTCGCTCAGTGCGAACAGGTGGTGAAACTGCACTCCTCTTCTCTGCGCTTTTTAAAGATGTTCCTTCTGTTATTGATGCGTATTCGATTGCCAATAGCGGAAAAATTGACAATGAACGGGATTCTCTTGTTCAGCAAGGAAGAGAAAAACTTCGCAAAGATCTCAAGCCGGTTCTTTCCGGCTATAAGGCTGTTTTGGGTGAACCAATGCAAGTTCACTTTCATCTAAAAAATGGGCGTAGTTTTGTTCGACTGTGGCGTGAACATCAAATTAAGAAAAATGGTGAATGGGTTGACATTTCAGATGATATTGCTCCTTTTCGCCCCATGGTTACTTCGGTGGCACGTTCCCAAAAGTCAGTGAGTGGTATCGAAGTTGGTCAGGGAGGGTTTGCTGTTCGCGGAGTTATGCCAATTGTTCAAAACGGGACATTTCTTGGATCTGTGGAAATGCTTTCCGATTACGACAAAATTATTGCTTCGGCACTGGATTCAACACAAGAAGTTATGCTCTGTATGGACAAATCGCTGTTGTCTATCGCCGGAGCACTTCAAGATACGTCTAAATATCCGATTATCGGCGATCAATTTGTCGTCGCTTCAGGAAAGAGTACCTCCGATATTGCCTCTCGTATGCCCGCAGATCTTCTGCGCCGCGGTTTTGAAAAAATGGCTATTGCATACAACAGTTCACCGGTATTCGCAGCGTTTCCGGTTCGCGATTTTCGCAATGAATCAGTTGGAGTAATTGCCTTTACTGTTGATTCTAAACAGATTGACAGTTCAATTGTGTCAATCCGGCGAGCCAGTTTGATACTCAGTGTTGCCATGATTATACTAATACTTTTTATTTTGAGTATTAGCATGAACAAAACGGTAAATGCACTCACTTCTGTGGCTGAACAATTAATGAAATCGGCGAATTTTTTCAAACAGAAATCTGATCAACTTTCTGAATCGAGTCAACTCCTTGCACAGGGAGTCAGCGAACAGGCAACAAGTCTGGAAGAAGTTTCAATTAATATTGAAGAACTTTCAGCAATGACTCAGCAAAATGCCACCAACTCTCAAGAAGCAAATGCTTTGGGAAAAATGGCAGACAACGATGGAAAACAGTGTATTACCATTGTGAAAAACATGGCAATTACCATGGAAGAGATTCAATCCTCATCGGATAAAAGTGCGCAGATCATTAAGACAATTGATGAGATTGCAATGCAAACAAATCTCTTAGCATTAAACGCCGCCATTGAAGCCGCTCGTGCAGGTGAATCGGGACGGGGTTTTGCCGTGGTTGCTGAAGAGGTGAGAAATCTTGCACTTCGTTCGGCAGAAGCGGCTAAAAGTACTTCGGTGCTCATTGATTCAATGCAGAGTAGTTCTCATTATGGAGTAAAGGTTGCTTCAGAAGTCGAAAGTGCAATTTCAGGGATTGCCGATACCGTTTCTAAGATGTCGCAACTTCTTTCCGAAGTTTCAGAAGGAAGTGCACAGCAAGCTTCTGGACTTGAACTGATATCTGCAACGGTTCACCAATTAGAAGAAGTCACTCAAAGCACCGCGGTAACATCTGAAGAAACGGCAACTTCAGGAGAAGATTTGAACAATCAAGCCCACGTTCTCGCTCATATTGTTGATCAATTATCTGTTATGGTCGAAGGTGAGTCCGCCGCATCTTTTTTTGAGGATTCTCTGGTTGAAATCGAGAGGTCTCACTAGGGAAGTTTTTCGTATAAATCACGATTTAAAAACGGTCGAATCCTCACGGGTTCGACCGTTTTTCAACTGTTCGGAACAAGTATCCCAATTCATCAAAACAAGTGAAATATATTACTTTCGGTATTTAATACATGTCATTTTTTGCGGTGCTTCCACAGCGGTAACAGATCATCGTTCTGGTTCAATGAACGTGCTGTTTATTAAGGTGATTGACTCCTAATCGGTAATAGAAGGATTCAATTTTCGGCAAAAAGTTGAAATCTCGAAAGCTCTTCGTCATAAATCCGTGAATGGGTGCTTTCCGTTAGTGCCGGTTGTGCTAGTACCTGTTAATAATTAGTGCCCAAAGATTCTAATTTTTACGAGATTTTCAATGCTCATTTTCTCTGTTTATTCGGTGAAAAAAAGGGCACCAGTCTCTTGGCAAAAATTCATCTCGTTCTTTTCTCTCAAATATTTGTAACTACTCAGGTGTTAGTGGGGGACAAAAACTCGCTTCAGCACTCGTTCC
>DYSA01000457.1 GCA_020726425.1 Fibrobacter succinogenes
TTGATCTCTTGATCTCTTGATCTCTTGATCTCTTGATCTGTTGATCTCTTGATCTGTTGATCTAAGCGATCTTTTCAAATTTAACCGGAATAATAATCCACACAGCCACGGGAGTTTCGCCTTTCATGGCGGGAGTAAACTCCATCTGAAGGCACGCTTTTAACGCGGACTCCGCCGTACCTGATCCCAGATCATTTTGCACGATAGCTTCTTTGACCAAGCCATCAATATCAACGAGAATTTTTACTTTGATCACGCCAGTAATACCACTCGCTTTGATCTCCGGAGTAACTTCAGCCTGCACCCGTTTCCGAAATGCCGGAGCCTGAGTAACTGTCACCGTAGAAACCACTTCGCCTTTGATATCGCCATTTCCCTTGAGATCTTTTTTTGTCGCCTTGATATCATCGAAATCTTTGTTCACCGTGTTCCCCAGTTTGCCCACAACAGCATCACTCATAGAACCACCGGCCCCCAATCCTTTCGAATAGACCTGTTTTACTCCGTAGACCTGACGCGGCGCCGGTTTTTCATCCGGTTTCACAATTTTGTCTTCTTTGGCTTTGAGCTCAACCGGTTTGGTAAGATCATACACCTTTGGAGCGATCGGCTTCGGCTTTTCAACTTTGGGTTTCACCGGTTCCGGTTTTTTCGGAGCATTGATCGTAAAACTGGTTTCAATCTGCCGCATAACCTTAGCAATCGGTTTCGGAAGAATTTTAACTGTCGAAAGATAATACCCAAATCCCGCAAAGAGAATCAATACAATCAAGAGAATCGGCAAAAAGTGCGAATGGCGACGGCGATCGACAAAGAACTGCTGTTCAACAGATAGTTTTCCCATTACTTTTCCTCCTGATACACCAGAACCGAAAAGTCAGAGAATCCCGCTTGGCTACAGGTGTAAGCCACACGTTTTATCACGTTAAACGGAAGTTCGCGATCTGCTTCGAGCATAACTTTTGTTTCACTGCTCCGCGCTTTTGCCTCTTTCATGCGTTCAAAAAGCGCGGGAATGAGAAAATCTTCCGTCGCCGCTGATTCTTGAACCGTGGCAACCACGACATTGTCCACCATTATTTTTTCTCCGCTGATCTGAACGGAAACCATCAATTCGGGTTTATCCAGTGCCGAAGAGACCGGAATAGTCAGATCGTTTGACTGTGTAATCAGGTTTCCTTCAACAGAGAAATTCTGAATGAGAAACACGAGAAGAATCGTCATCACATCGATCAACGAGGTCAGCTGTGGACGAAAACTCGAATCATTTAGATCAGTTCCATGAGCTTGAGACAGAGACTTTGTTTTCATGGAACCTCCTTTTCCGGTGCACTCGTAAGACCAACTTCAGCAAATCCCGATTCGCGACAGATATCCATCGCATTGACCACATATTTAAACTCCACAGAATCTCGAACTGAAACCACGGACTTCGTCGGTTCACCGGAAAGAGCCATTGCCTTTTCCAACGAAGGTTTCAGTTTTTCAAAGGGATACTCACCATTTTCTACGGGCAAAGAATCAATTTGATCGCCGCCAAGTGTCACAAGAGCAGCTTCGCCCGTAAGCACGAGAGTGGTTTTGAATTTCACCGGACCATTTTGATCAAGACCCGCCGACGCTTCGGGAGGAAGGTAAAATTTATGCACCGCCAAGTGAGTGAACACTGCCATGGAAACAAGGAATGGAATCAGCACAACGAACATATTCATGATCGGAGTAACATCAATATCCATTGCTTCGTTGGCGGACTCAGATGGAATCGCATGCCGATTTGAGACCGTCAGTTTCACGCGGATTTTCTCCGTTTCGCAATGAAGTTCACAAAGCGAAGCATTGCATCGTCAAGATTTTTGGTGAGTTTTCCACGGTAGTTGTTCAGCATGGTAAAGGCTACCATGTGAGGAATCGCCACGATCAGTCCAAAGGCTGTAGTGTTCATCGCTTTTGCAATTCCGTTTGCCAGCGAAGCCGCTTTCTGAGCCGCTTCAACCGAAGCCAGCGATGCGAATGAATCAGTCAGACCGGCGATTGTTCCCAGAAGTCCAACCAGTGTAGCAACGTTAGCAATAAGAGAAAGATAACTCAATCGTTCGCTCAGTCGAGGCAGTTGAGTGATCGCTTCTTCATCAATTCCCTCTTGAATATCTTCCATTTCAGCGCCGGAGTTAAACCGATCAACCGCCACTGCCAAGATTCCCGAGAGTGGATCGTTGCGTTTTTTCAATTTTTCCAACTGCGCAACAACTTGGTTATTTTCAATCGCCTTAGCTGTTTCACCAGCGGATCCGGCGTCCATATTGCGACAGGTAACAAAGTAGAAAAAGAGTCGTTCGAGTACAATCGCCGCGCCAATCCCCATAATTACCAAGAGAACATACATATACGTTCCACCAGCCACGAACCATTCCGCAATCATCTGCATACAAATAACCTTTCTTTAATAGAACGTGATCAACTCTATCGATTCACGTTTCCTAATGTAACAGTTAAGTAACTACTTAGGTGGTTTCCTAATCTAAAGTTTGC
>DYSA01000458.1 GCA_020726425.1 Fibrobacter succinogenes
AATGCAGAAGGTTCAGTTCATAAAGTGCGAGTTGTTCATAGTCAAGATCCGTGGAAGATCGTTTGAACTCATTGAGTGAACGATTCGCTTCAATAGTATCTTTCAGGTTGATCATGATCTGCATGCGAACCGAGTGCGAATTGCTTTCGTTTGGAGAGAGTCGGATCGCACGATCAACATCGGCCAAGGCAGAGTCATACTTGCCCATATTGTTGTATACTTCTGCCCGGTCGGTCAAAATTGAAGGACGAACACCGCGCTTTTCCATACGCATGGTCAAGATTTTGATCTTTTGAGTATCCGCATCGGTGTACAGATGTAGACCACGAACGCGACTTTCAGATATAGTATCCCAAGGAATCGTTTCTGGATGCCGTGCAAATCGATTGTTCTCGCTCAGGATCGAGTTTACATGCTCAATATACGCTTTATCAACCAGTTTCTTTTTGATCTGTTTCTCTACAAAAAGTCCAATAACAGTGATACCAATGAGTACCGTAATCCCAATAAAATAGTGTCGTTTACGCATGGACGATCCTTTCTTATGAACCCAACAAGCCAAGTGAACCAACCAGAATCCCGAGAAGTACAAAGAACCACCGCGTGAGGAGTCGGATCTGTTCATAGAAAACCATTATACTAATGAGCACTACAAGGCCCTTGGTACTCATTGTGTCAACAGGATAATAGTAGGAAAGTCCTGCAAA
This sequence comes from Fibrobacter succinogenes, assembly GCA_020726425.1. Classification (GTDB taxonomy): domain Bacteria; phylum Fibrobacterota; class Chitinivibrionia; order Chitinivibrionales; family Chitinivibrionaceae; genus JAIFMU01. The sequence goes on from DYSA01000458.1 coordinate 708, forward strand.
TAGAAGAAATAGTGCTAAGAGAATAGAACAGAATTCGAGAGCTACCCACCGAGACTTACTCTTTTTATAGTACCTCATACCTGCGCGATAGCAATCGCTATCAGCATTTAGTCCGTAGAGATAGGTGAACATCTTTGGGTGATTGGGTCGAACATAGAGGATTAACAACTGCAAAGAACGCGATAGTGGCGGAACATATTCTGAATTTTTCCCGTTCTTTCCTTCGGCGAGTCGTTGTGAAGTGACCACGATTCGTAAAACAACAGCGGTTACAGCAAGAATAATCAGCGATAGATTAACAGATGAGTTACCAGTATCCCAAAATGGAAAAACGACACACAGAACAATGAGTGTTTTCAACAGTAATCGGCTCAGTTCACCGAAAAAGAACTGAACTGGATAGGCTCGTTTCAGCGCTGTAATTCGAGGTGGTTTTGGCAACTCCATTAGTTTAAGAGCACGCTGTTCAAAAACAGCTGTAACAAGAGCTTTTCCAGCTCCAATACACAGAACGATTACTCCCGTTGCTACTGAGGAGATTACTGTTTGCATGAGATCCATGGTGATTTCCTTACTTGTTCTAACAGTCAGTGCTAAATATGATTCACTTAGCACTCAATTTTCAAACCTTCAGGATGATAGGTTTCATCCTGAGGCAACGCGTTACAAATCAATTGTTTTCTTTCGTAACTCCCGACAGTTCTTTTTTCAAATGTATTGTCCATATTCCGCAATCTTCACTTTCATCCGCTCACGCAAAATCTCACTTGAAAAACCAAGCCCCTCCAAAATCAGTTGAGCCTCTTCGCGGTAATACCGTTTTTTCTCTTCAGTCCAGTAGTGAGGTGGTTTCTGAAGATTGGTGATTCGGTCGCAGAGTTTCACCATGGCGATCTCGCGTGGCTGATCCTTGATCCGTTTCAGCGAATCAGCCATCTGCTCAGCTTTGGTCGGAAGTGATTCGTTCTTGCTGAGAGCCAGAACTCCATCGGCAACCGGTTTTCCGAACAGTTCGGAAAGTTGATCGTAGGTAGTGTCGGTATCTTCTATCGAATCTTGAAGAATCGCGCAGAGAATCAGCAGTTCCGGATTGTCTGCATCAGAGGTCGAAGCCATTGCCTCGAACGCCACATTCCCGATATGGTTGAGATAGGAGATCTCGCTTCCCGGAACGGTCTGGCCTTTGTGAACTTCACTGGCGAAGTTCCACGCTTTTTGAATGGTGTTTTGGTTCCACATTTTAGATCTCCTTATACATGAGAATAGTTCTGTTTCAACAATTTTAATCTCTGCAAAGCTTTATCAGCGTAACTGGTGGTTTCGTGTTCACTAATAGATTGGAGGTCTACTTTTGCCTTTTCGGTATCGATATCATTCTCAATTTTCAGAACAGCGGAACGGTATAGAAGTGAAATCTGTTTATCCGCATCAGTAGTTGACAACGCTGCCAACTCATAGCATTTCAATGCGCTGTCTACGCTTCCAATACGGGAAAGATCCATTGCCCACAGTTCATAAAAATCAGAGGTAATGCGCAGGTTTTTCGCCCGTCTGTACAGCAGTTCAATTTCAGACTCTATTTTTGGTGTATATCGCAATGGATCTTTTAACATCGTTTGAATAACTGTTTCAATTTCCCGCGATGCTTCCAGATATTCACCACTTGTATAGAGATGCCACGCAAATGCAGAATCGGTACTTTCTCGTTTTTCAGTATAGAACAGAGCCTTTCCGATAGTTCCTTTTCTTGCCATTGCCTGCAGTTCTACTTTGCTGTACGATTTGTGAACCGGTAGTGGAAGAACCTTGTGCATTGTTCC
>DYSA01000459.1 GCA_020726425.1 Fibrobacter succinogenes
CGCCCAGGTCGCCACGGATTTGGTGTCGATCTTCGAACTTTCGGAAGCGGTCTCATGAACGAATAGTTCGTGACCGCAGTCGTCGCACTGGATCCTCGCGAATCCCTGTTTCAGATCGCCACACTTGCGGAACTTCTCCACGGAATCGTGAATCACCGGTCGCCAGAATCCGAAATCCTTTTCGTACTTCTGCGGGTAGAAATATCCTTTCGATCATGGGCAACAGTGAAGAGCCCGCTCGATATGATTACTCTGCCATACTCAATCATCTTCTGGATTCGCATATCCTTTGGAGTGAAGATGAACGACGTGCATTCAAAAGTTTACCTAATAATTTGGAATATCTTGAAACGGGTAAAGAGGATTTGTGGTCAGCTATGCGAAGAATGACCGGAAAGAGGATTGAAATCTGCCCCTTTTACGCGGATCAAGATGAACTCTTTGAAGCGTTCATGTACCATTCACCTCAAGATGGAGCGGTTTACAAAGAGATCATTGATTCGTGGATTGAAAAAAACGAACCAAAGAAACGAGAGTTCTTGTCACTTGCTGAAAAAGTAGTCGATACTTCGGTGGATAGATTCGAAAAAGAGTTAATTGAAGAGATTGCACTGCAATCCCCCAAAAAGGAGTTCTTGAACAGGTTTGATGAAAGCGAAAAGTTCTTAGTTGAAATGGCTCTTCGCGCAAATCCGGCCTATCTTGAAATTGATACACTTGTTGAATCAATGTATGGGAAACTGGACGAATTGATACAGGCTCCGGAAAATCAACGAATGCTTTCTGCTATGCGGACAGATTCAAAAGAAGTAGCCGTAGATAAAATCAGAAAAAGAGTAAAAGAGCTGCGAATGAGTCTGACCATATCCTCTGAATTTGAGAAAAATATTGCGTCTGAAGAGGATATGAATGTTCTTATGCGCATTCGCGTTTTACTTCTGTTAAAGATGCCCGATAGGATTTTGGGGTATACTCGCCATGAGATTCTGTGTGATTCTCGCTATTGGAATCAGTGGAGAGAGGAGACCCATTGATGATTCCCCACCATGGATTCTCCATGGGCTGAATTGGGGTCGTCCTGCGGACGAAATACAAAACGGGCGATGAGTTTTTTCACCGCCCGTTTCGTTTTGTCGTTTAATCGCTTAATTGTTTCAGCTTCTGAGTGCTTCTTCAAGAGCGTACGCACGATCCGCTTTCGATCCGATATATTTCGCGATCATCGGGGTCACTTTCGGGATGCCGTTGCTCGACATTGAAAGTCCCGGAATGATCAACGCTCCAGCAGGAATTTCTGGCCCGTAGGTCGAATCTTTTGCCGTAAGTACTTCGCCCACACCGAACAGACGAGCATCGCCCATTTTGTACTCTTTGATTGCACAGATTCCTTTTGACGTATACGCCACACCATTGATCGGGTCGATAATCGGCGTCGCTTTAGAGATATGAACTCCCGGAGCCACCGTCACGAGATCACCGAGACGCGCACCCTGAGTCACGCCAGAACCTTCGCCCAAAAGCACGTGGTCTCCAAGGATCACCGGAGTCGCTTCGATCGGGTCAAGTACGCCACCAATAATCGCGCCCGCAGAGATATGAGAATCGCGTCCCACCTGACAGCACGAACCGGCAAGATTTTCTACCATGGTGTTCATTCCCACGTGAGCGCCCACGTTTGCGTACGCTGGCGGCATGAACACTGATCCAACGCCGGCGAACGCTCCACGGCGAAGTCCCGATGCTGGTGGAACAACGCGGAATCCAGCGTCAGCTCCAACTTTACGAAGCGGGAATGTCTCTTTGTCGGTGAAAACAATATCATTAGAACCATTATAAACGATCACGTTGCCCAGAGGGAAACCGAGCATGATTCCCTCTTTTACCCATTCGTTTGCTGACCAGCGGCCATTAACGATCTGAGCTGTGCGAAGGAATCCCGCTTCGAGAAGATCCATTACTTCGTTGAAAGTTGCAAGAGCCGCTTCTTTTTCAGTGAGAAGTTTGCCCGCTTTTTTGAGATCGTTGAACTTTGCAACCCGTTCGCGAAGATCGCCGGGAACTTTGTAGTTGATCACTGCTTTTACCGAATCGGTTCCGCTGATTGCCGCGAGAAGATCCACGTTCGGGTGAGCGCCAGGATTTGCTTTTGCATCGGCGGTGTGTTCAGCAAAAAGATCGAGTCCTTTTGCCGCGAGAGTTGCATCGATTGATCCGTTGTCAAACTCAATCAGGTTTGCGTAGAGCTGAAGTGATCCCCGTTTGCCTTCGGCGTTGGGAATGGTGACGAGCTTTTCAGTTCCGCGGTAGATTTCAATATTTTCAACAGAATCAATTGGTTTCATAGTTGCAAGATTTTCTTTGAATCCCATTAGGTCCTCGCGTTTTGGAATAGTTTACAAATTCGGGGCAAATATAGTTTTTGGATCGCTTCTTTAAAAGAGAGGAACCACCCTCTCTCCCTAGCTTTTTGTCGTCTCCGCCTGTCCCATGGCTTTCAAAAATGCAAAGTGATCCCGCA
>DYSA01000460.1 GCA_020726425.1 Fibrobacter succinogenes
GGGATATCAATCACTTACAAAACAAAGGTTTTTTCGTGGTACCTGAGTAGTAACCTCTTTTTTAAATTCCACTATAGATTTGTGTGAATGCCGGTTATATCTTGCCGGAAACAAGGAGTGTTTGATGAATCCGATCCCCGACTTACATGAACGTATTCTTTACCAAGATAGCGATCTGCTGGTTATCAATAAACCTCACGACATACCCACCAGCGGCAAAACCCTCGACGATCCCGATGCAGTTCAATACTGGCTCGAAAATCTCATGAAACAAAAAATTTGGGCCGTCCATCAACTCGATGCAGATACATCGGGTGTAAATCTCTTTGTAAAAAATAAAAAAGCGGTTCCCCTGTTTCAAAAAACACTCGCCGATTCAAAATCAAAGATCTATCTTGCCATTGTTCACGGAGTTCCGAAGTGGAAAACGATGAACTCCCACGAACCAATCGGCTACATATCAGAACGTTCACTCGGTGTTGCGCCGCAGGGGAAAGATGCGTTCAGTCGATTCACCGTGCTTGATTCTTCCGAAGAGTACTCGCTAATACAAGCGGAAATATTCACCGGTCGTACGCACCAAATTCGCATACACCTACACCACCTCGGTTTTCCTCTTGTGGGAGATGATTGGTATACCGATCAGCCTACGAGACACCACTTTCGGCAAGCCCTTCACGCATGGAAAATTGATCTTCCCCAGATGAATTTGAAGTTTTGTGCTCCGTTACCAAGTGACCTGAAAGTTATTATGGATCAGTGGAATTTAGTGTTGTGAATATTGTGAAAAGGTGGGATTCTGAGTTTAATCACCACCTTATATTTTTTTAGAACACGTCAGAAATTGTAACATTCTGATTTCTAAAGGTAATTATATCACCTTTTGATTTCCCTTTAATTTCAGTTCCAAAAGGTGAAAGAAGGGAAATTGGAGTATACTCGTCATCGTCGCATTCGATATCTTCACCGCTCAATGCAATGAAATAGTTCCCCATCGAAGTAAGAGCAATCGCACCAGTTTGAACAGTTGCGTAGATTTCGGTTACCTTGATAGTATTTAGCTTTTTGCGAAGTTCTAAGGTGGTATCGAGCTGTTCGACATACTTTTCTTGTTCCAATTGCATCAATGCGACATCAGATTCGTACATGTCACCGGAACTCGTTTTAGATTCGTTACTCGCCGCATCTTTCGCAGCGTCTATACACTTCTGTTCAGAAAGAATTCGTTCATCGATTTCTGCGCAGAGTGTTTCAAGAAGTGTTTTTTTTAGTTCAATACGATCCATACTATCCCCTTTGTGGTGAAATCGGTATCAAATCAATTTGATACCGATAGAATTTCATTTGATACTTACGCCAATTGAACCAAAATGTCCGCGGCAGCTTTTCCAGGATTTTCAGCACCGGTAATTGCTCTACCGATAACGAGAAGCGTTGCGCCATTGGCAATTGCATCTGCAGGAGTTGCAATGCGTTTCTGATCTCCCGCATCAACACCAGCAGGGCGAATTCCTGGGGTTATGATTTCAAATCCCTGAGGAAGCGTTGGTTTTACGATAGGAAGATCGGCGGCAGAACAGACGATCCCATCAATTCCCGAGCGCTGAGCTACGCCGGCAAGGTGAACAACCTGATCTTCGACGGTACCAAGGATTCTCATATCATTGTTCATACAATGCTGATCAATACTGGTGAGAACGGTAACACCAATCAACTTTGGAGCACGAGTTGCTTTCGCCACCGCATTTGCCGCCGCAACGAGCATTTCTTCTCCACCGATAGTGTGAAGTGTAAGGAAATCAACTTCATGAGCAGAAGCAGCGGTGACTGCTTTTGCCACAGTATTCGGGATATCATGCAATTTTAAATCGAGGAAGATTTTGCACCCATACTGACGAATTACATCGAGAATCTCAGGGCCAAATCGAACAAACTGCTCGAACCCGATTTTGTATACCCCTACTGATTCTTTTGTTGATTCAACGAGATAGCGAAGGTGTGGAAGTTCGTCTACGTTGTCCAGTGCCAATGCAATATTGTTTTTGTCAGCCATGATATATCCTTTCATTGTTGATTTCAAAAATATATAAAGACGTCAATGTATTCATATATCCTTGTAACAAAATGACACAGAACAGTGAAGTGTAGAGATTAATGGTAACACAATGAGATTTAGTAGTGTTAGAGAAAAAGAAATTGTTTCTATTACAAAATATTTGGAGAAATTTCAGAACTAAGCTATTTTCTGGCAACAATGAGAATAATCAATTCTCGTGCTTTCCTCCTTCTATTTATCCCACTTACAGTTTTTTATAATCATAAAAAAATGGCAAAACGACAGTAAATCGAATAGATTTGGTGAACAACATAGCTTTAGGAGAAAATAATGGCTGACATCTCTCTTGATTTGGATCTCGACGAAGTAATTGACGATTTTGAATTCTCTCCTTCAGCGGCGGCAGAAGCTCAAGCGGCGGCAGAAGCTCAAGCGGCGGCAGAAGCTCAA
>DYSA01000461.1 GCA_020726425.1 Fibrobacter succinogenes
CAACAAGGGCAATCCATTTTGGATTGCCCTCTATTTTTCATCACTGTTTGCGATAACAACAAACCGTTTTAGATTTCGCCTGCAGATTTTAAGAAATTCTCGATGATCGTTTTCCCTGCAGGCGTTAGAATCGATTCTGGATGGAATTGAACACCGCGAACGTTGTTCATTCTGTCCCGAATCGCCATGATCTGATTGTTCTCTTCCACACAGGTGATCTCGAGCTCCGCCGGAAAATTGTCATTCGAAATCACCCATGAGTGATAACGACCGGCGGGGAACGGATTTTCCATTCCACTAAACAGAAGTTCATCTTCAACAGTTACGGTCATGGGCGATTCAACTCCGTGCCAAACTCGGTCGAGATTCTCCAGAGTTCCGCCGTACACTTCTCCAATTGCTTGACAACCAAGACAGACACCAAAGATCGGCTTTTTGCCACGATATGCTGCAATAAGCGGTTTGAGAATTCCCGCTTCATCGGGGATTCCCGGGCCAGGTGAGAGAATAATCGTGCTGTACTTGTCACACTCTTCTACCGTAATCTGATCGTTTCGAATAATATCAAACGATTTTCCGCCCAGTACTTCGTCGATCACGTGAGCGAGATTGTGAGTAAATGAGTCGTAGTTATCTAGGAGTAAAATCATTAGAGCTCCTCCGCTTTCAAAATCGCCGCCTTGAGAGCCGCTAGTTTGTTGTTCACTTCATTTTTTTCAGACTCTTCATTTGAACGAATCACAACGCCAGCCCCCGCTTGATAGTAGAGTGTTTCACCGGTGGAAAGGAAACTGCGAATCATGATCGCGTGGTTCACCGTTCCGTTGAATCCGAAATAGCCAATCGCGCCGCCGTAGAATCCTCGTTTGTGCGGTTCGTAGTGGTCGATCAACTCAATGGCGCGGAACTTCGGCGCTCCCGAAAGAGTTCCGGCAGGAAATGTATCCGTGAAAATCTGCACCGAATCGCTCTCGTTTTTCAACGTTCCGACAACATTTGAAACCAAATGAATCACGTGGCTAAAGAACTGAACCTCTTTATAGCGAGCTACCTTTACGCCGGTACAGTTTCGGGAAAGATCGTTGCGCGCAAGGTCAACCAACATGATATGTTCTGATACTTCTTTGGGATCGTTGGAAAGATCTTCGGCGCTCTGTTTGTCCACGATATCATCACCGCTGCGACGATAGGTTCCCGCGATCGGATGGATCTGAGCCTCGCCATTTTTCACAATAATTTCAGCTTCTGGCGAAGAACCAATAATCCGGAATTCACCAAAGTTAAAATAGAAGAGATACGGTGATGGATTAATCGAACGAAGTGCGCGATAAAGATTGAGATCGTCTCCTTCGTATGCTTGACTAAACCGGCGTGAAAGTACAATTTGGAAAACATCCCCGCGATGGCAATGCTCTTTTCCGCGAGTCACCATCTCCATAAACTCTTCATCGGTGAGAGGCGAACTCTCTTCACCCTTGGTTTCAAAAGAACCAATCTGCCCCTGTTCCATATACAAAAGTTCATGCACTACATTGAGTTTTGATCTATCACCCTCGGGGCAGTTTTCAATCAGTTGATATTTTTGAGTGAATGGATTCATAACCAAGATAAATCGACAGAAATGATACTCCATATCGGGAATCATATCGATCTGTTCACTCTGAAGTTTTACGGTGTCGAAATAGGATATGGCATCAAACCCCGAATACCCGTAAATTCCGTTGTGTTCCATCTCCTCGTCGGTTCCGGTGATTTCCACATCGGCCATGAATTTGTTCACCAGCGGAACAATGTCGCGATTCACCTCTTCAAACTGAAGTTCACTGCCGTAATCGTAACAGATCTGATTGTTTTCAACAGTAAAAGAGTAGAGCGAATCGAATGCTATAATTGAAGTTGCATTTTCTCGACCGTGATAATCCGAAGCTTCGAGAAGGAAAATATTTGAATAGTGTTCGCGGAGTCGTTTGTACAGCGAAATCGGAGTAAGCTCATCTCCAAGAAACTGAGTGCTTTTACAGGTAATTTTTCTAATCATTCGTTCCTCTATTTTTGATGGACAATTCAAATTTAAATCGCGGCTTGATATACTAATTCATGAGGTATCTATCCATCAGAATCGCCAAAACCATGTTCGAAAAATTCTATTCACAACCACCCCTTGTTTCTATACGTAGTAACAAAATAGTTCGTTCACACTTTTTCGAGTAGAAGAAAATAGATTGATCCCATTGATTTTAGTCCCGATGGTTCAATTAAATTTCATTGTGCTTACGGTGTGATTTTAGCATGTATACTCAGTTACTTCTCTACATGGTAGCAGTAACAGTAACAGCATGATATTTAATCAACTCGTGACAAGAATCTCGAAAATAGAAACAACACAATTTTGATACCATTTACACAGAAAAAAGATTGACTCTGATTGACTCCAAGTTCGGTGTTGCAAAAAAGGTAACTACTCAGGTGTTAGCGGGGGACAAAAACTCGCTTCAGCACT
>DYSA01000032.1 GCA_020726425.1 Fibrobacter succinogenes
CCGGTCACTCCGACGGCGTAGAAATCGCAGGCAAGGTCTGAACTTTCATTCTCACACAATACAGACACACCATCTACAGAGTTACCACCATTTCAAAGTGATTTCATACGAGAAACACTACGTGAGTTGCCGATTCAAAATCATTGACCACCAACGACGTTCTCACAATTTCTTCTTTTCCTCCTCCTCTTCCCTTTTCCCCCACCCTATATTTATCATCCCACAACAAAAAAGGAATCCAATGAAAACCAAATATGAAGTAAATCCCGATACCTGCACGGGCTGTGGCGGATGTGCCGCACTCTGCCCCGTATCGGCAATTGAAGTGGATGCTCACCGCGCAACAATCACCGATGAGTGCATCGGCTGTGCTATCTGCGCAGATTTCTGTCCCGTATCAGTCATTAGCCGCAGGAGTTCCCATGAATCAGTATGATGTAATCGTATCGGGAGCTTCCGTTGCAGGGCTGTACAGCGGATACAAGCTCGCCAAAGCAGGATTAAAAGTGATCATTCTTGATCGTCGTGAAGCGATCGGTACGCCGGTTCGGTGTGGTGAAGCAACCAGGAATCGCCGCGAAATCGAACGTTTTTTCCCCTATGATGAATCCTATATCGCCCGCGAATTGACGGGACTTGCCATTCACGTGAACGATTCTCAAGAACTGTCCGTGGAAATTCCTGACACCGGCGTGATTCTCAAACGGGAAAAATTTGAACAGTATATAGCCGACCTCGCAATAAAGGCTGGTGCGAAACTGAAACTCATCACCACGGTCACCGGTCTCATCGAAGAGAAGGGAACGTTTCTTGGAGTAAAGAGTACAATCGGCGACATTGGCGGTTCGTTCATCGTCGCCGCTGATGGAGCTGAGTCATTTCTCGGGAGAAGTGCAGGGCTCACCTGTCACCTCAAACCGCGCGATGCCTACACGGCTCTTCAATATCGAATCAAAAGCGATAAGTTCAACGATGGGAAAATGCATTTTTTCTCCGGAAGTGAATCAATACCCAATGGATATATCTGGGTATTTCCGAAAGGTCCCGGCGAAGTGAGCGTCGGCGCCGGTCTCTTTGGAAGTCACAAAAAAGGGGAAAAGGCATCAACCTATCTCGATACTTTTATTGCCAAGCACTACGCAGATTCAGAAAAGTACATGCTCATTTCCGGCTGTGCTCCTATTGACATCGCACCAAAACAGCTTTCAAAAGCAAACCTTCTAATTGTCGGTGATGCCGCTCGAATGGTGAATCCGCTCACGGCGGGAGGAATCATGAACGCTCTCGAAGCGGCAGATGTGATGGGTGATGCGATAATCAAATCCCACAAAACCGGATCCCTAAAACCACTGATGCGGTACAGCAAAAAACTGAGTGGAACACCGCGGTTTATCCAAAAAGCATTCTACGTGATGAAAGAACTCTACGCAAAGTCACCGGATTCTGAAATTATCGAAACCGTCCGATCTGCGGCAACCTTCCTTGCCAAGGCTGATCGATCGAAACTATTCAAGATTCCCGTGACTGCACTATTCCCGATGATTCGTCTCTATGCGGGGCGATTTATTAAATGGATTCCATGGCTCATTCGAGACTGATTATTCTCAGCGGGAATTCAATTCCCGCATTCAAAATGGCAAACGTACACCGTTTTAGTGTCTGAAACAATGTATATTTTGCGCTTGAAATCGGTACAACAGGATGGTATATGCTCGAAGAGTTTACGGAGTATCAGGAAATTTTAGAAAGAATTCAGGCGAAAGTCGGTTCTTCCCAGTCAATTCTGATAGTTCCCCACGATTTCCCCGATCCCGATGCGATCGCCGCAGCAGTTGGACTGGTCCATCTTTTCACGGCACAAGGCGTTCAAAAATGTGATATTGCCTTTGCTGGATTTATCGGTCGCGCCGAAAACCGTGCCATGATCGAACTACTTGAAATCAACTATCTCAATCTCAACAAGACAGATCTCTCTTCATACGATACAATAATCTCGGTTGATTCAGTTCCTAATAATGGAAATGTTTCGATATCAGATATTTCCGTTGTCGATATCGTCATTGACCACCACCCGCTCACTGATATTGAAAAAGAGCCCAATACACTCTATGAAATTCACACCAGTGTTGGAGCTACTTCAACCTTGGTGACGCTTCTGTGCATTGCCGCAGCCGTTGAAATTCCTCCTCGCGTTGCCACCGCTTTGTTCTACGGAATCAAAACCGATACCAACGATATGGCGAGAAATACTCACGACATAGATAGCTACTGTTACAAAATGCTCTTTGATATAATTCAACACGGAACACTCTCGCGGATTGAATCACCTCAGCGCGAAGAGGAGTACTTTGTTCTCCTCCACGCGGCTGCGGAAGCATTTCTCATGTATGGAGATATAGCCCACTCCCATCTCGGTCTGGTCACAGTTCCCGATTATGTTCCAGAGATGGCAGACATTTTCCACAGCCTTCGCGGGCTGGAATGGATGATCTGCTCCGCAATCTTTGGTGACATGCTGATCTACTCAATCCGTTCTAAAACCGACCAATCGGCCGGTGACAAGGCTCGTGAACTGGCGATTCGTTTTGGCGGATCCGGTGGCGGTCATCCAACCATGGCTGCAGGAAGAGTTCCTATCGGTTCGATGCTTCCCAACCTGTTTCTACAAGAGTTCACAATGGCACTTCGATCAATTTTCCAAGTAAGCGACTCAATACCGAAAAAAATAGTTTCGTAATAAATTCATTTTAAGGGGAAAACCAATGTGGGATTACTCAGATAAAGTTCGTGATCATTATCTCAATCCTCGTAACGTCGGCGAAATCGAAAATCCTGATGGGTACGGCGAGACAGGAAATATCAAATGTGGCGATGCACTTCGCCTCACCTTTAAACTCGATGAAAACAAAAAGATTTCCGATATCAAGTTCAAAACATTTGGCTGTGGTTCTGCGATTGCATCATCGTCAATTCTTACGGAAATGTGCAAAGGCATGACCATCGAAGAAGCTGCAAAGATCACAAACGATGATATCGCCGGCGAACTCGAAGGACTTCCTGATGCGAAAATGCACTGCTCAGTCATGGGCCAAGAAGCTCTTGAACTGGCCATTGCATTCTACCAAAATGGTGGTAAAACAGTCGAAAAAGAGGTTAAAAGTCCCGTTATCTGTCACTGTTTCAATATAACCGAAGATGACATCGACAAAGCGGTTCGTCAAAATGGCTTAACCACGATTGAACAGGTTATCAATTACACAAAAGCCGGCGGTGGCTGTGGCGCGTGTATTCAAGACATCGAAACACTGGTCAATAAAATCAATGCGGAAATCGACGCTCACAACCACGATCACCATGATCATGGACATGAAGAGTCTGCACCGAAACGGGAACTGACAACTCTTGAGAAGATCGATCTCATTCGCAAAGTGCTCAACGAAGATATTCGCCCAGCACTTCAGCGCGATCACGGAGACTGCGATCTGGTCGATGTGGATGGAAACAAGGTGAAAATCAGATTCATGGGAGCGTGTTCAAGCTGTTCATTCTCAAGCAGCACGCAAAATGATTTCATCGGCAAAACGCTTCAAGAAAAAGTTTCGGCCGATCTCGTAGTGGAACTGATGTAACACTTTTTTCAGATACAACTGCAAGAGGCGAAGGGATAACACCTTCGCCTCTTTTTATTTCCACGCAAAAAGGGCTTCTGATTTCTCAGAAGCCCTTGAATTACATCAAGCATTTAAGCTTACCCGATTACAGCAGCGATCTCCTCAAGTCCCGCATCTTTGTCGAGAAGTACATCGCCAGGAATTGGGTCACGTCCTTCAAGCGAAGAGAATCCTTCTGGAACATTCAAGAATACAACGGGTGTATCAGAAATCTTTTTCGGAACTGAAAAGTAGTTGTAAATTGATTTCCCGCGATACCACGCATGCATATCGATCACATAGGAATCAGCCGTATCAGAACCGAGTAGTTCGAAGAACTCATTGGTATTTGATGCGAGCACAACTTCATGGCCCTTCCGTTCAATCGCAGCTTTAAGTTCACTGCGATTACGCTTGTTTTCATACAGAACGGCAACGTTCATTCGAATCTCCTTACGGTATAGTAGTCGGTAGAGTCACTACAAAGCGAACTGGCTGATCAGCATTCGGCAGAAGTTCAATTCTACCACCCCAATCTTTCAAATACCGTGCAGTTTTGGTAAGTCCAAGACCACGGCCTTTATCTTTCGTAGTGAAAAACGGGAGGAAAATATATTCCTGCACCTCAGGTAAGACAGGTGAACCACTCTGGCCAACGGAAATTTCTACATTTCCTCCAACTTGACACATAGAAACCGCCATTTCACCACCAACACCTTCCAGTGCGGAAGCAGCATTAGTAAGTAGTTCCATGAAAATTTCTTTCACATACACTTCGTCGCCAACACAAATAACCCCATCCTGAATAGATGATTGCAATGATATTGATGAAAGTTGGTACACTCGAGCAGACCGCTTCAACACCGAATTACACATATCAGTCAAAGAAAAAGAGCTATGTGAATACATTAACTCTTGCCCGCGAAGAAGTTTCATCGAGAGCGTTGCCGATTCATCGAATTTAGTGATAATCCCGATAATATCTTTCAGCCCCGTAAGAACTTCAGGATTGTTGACCGCATCCATCTCAATCAATTGAGAAATTCCACTAATGCTTCCCAACGTATTTCGCACATCGTGAAAGGTAATTCCCAGAACGCGAATTACTGATTCTGCAACGCGATCATGATATTGAGTGTGTTCGATTACACGCTTCGTAAGAAGTTCTTTAATCAACGAAACAAGTTCTTTCGATACAGAATCACTGGTAGTCCGTAAAAGAGCGCCAAAACGTCCAGGAACAACGATTTCGTGTTCTTCAAGCGAAGTGCCACACGTTCCATATTCAATGAGTGGGCCATGATTCAGTGTGAGATCAATAGCAAATGCTCCGCTCCCAATTGCTTCATTTAAACCATTCACAAGCGAAGTAACAAAAGCAGAAACTGATTCAGTCTCTATAAATGATCGATACACCGCGAGTTCAAGTGAACAGTTATTCATACTCAACCCCTTGCAAAAGTAAAAGGCTAACGGAAATCCGTTAGCCTTTATACTATACCATGCATTTACAAGAAATGCTAGATTTGATCAATTATAAAGCGAGAAGAAGATTCTTTGCATTTTGAATCATTTCAGGAGTAGCCATTGTATCTGCAACAATTGCTTCACACTCAACTTTTGCCGCTGCTGCATCGCCACTATTGCGTTTCAAAAGAGCAATTTTCATGCGGATATCACTTCTGCGGAAACTGCTTTTTTTCACCTCAAGTGCTTTCGCGTAGTTGGTGAGTGCCTCTTCTTTATTACCAAGAAATTCGAGTGCCACACCTTTTCCTTCGTAAATTGAACTGACAATGAATTCTGCCGCAGGTTTTTTAGTAAGAGCATTATCGAAATAATCAACTGCTTTTTGATACTCACCTTTTTCAATAGAAAGCATACCAAGTTGATATGCTGCAAGACCGGCAAATGTTTTTTCACTTGAATTTTCATATACGGTTAAAAGAGCATTTTCGTCGTATTTGCCCGTTTTCTGCATATTAATAAAAATCTGTCCATACTCAGTTTTTGCTTCTTCAAGATTTTTTTTCTGCATGTACGATACTGTACTCGCACCCGCAACGAGCAGTGCTATCACAGCCACAGCACCAATAACAATATTTTTATTATTGATTACCCAATGAAGTACGCTCTCTGCAATTTTTTCCGCGTTGTTGACATCATTGTCGACATGGATTTTCTTGTTACTTGACACTATTAAACCTCCGGTGTTGTATATATGGCTATAAAATAATTACAGCCACGCGCAAAGCAGGTGAAAATGAACGATCAGTGAATAGTTAGTACCAAGTAATTATTCCAACATTCCAGCGCGGCACAACGAAAAATCATATTTAACGGGATCTACCGGATCGAGCATCATTAGATTTGTCGTAATTTCAACGGCCATTTTCCACGATGCCGAATTTTTGGTGGTTAAACCATAAAGCTTCGCAACTCTTCCAACATGCGTGTCCACAGGAATTGTAAGATATGAAGTGGGAATAAAAGGCCATACACCAAGATCTATTCCGTCATCCTGTCTTACCATCCAGCGGAAAAACATGGCAATGCGCTTGCACGGTGATCCACCTGATGGGGAAGGAAATAACCAATCAAAATATCCACTATCAAACTGGCGATATGAATTTGCTCGAGATTTAAACTCTTCTGCAAAAAGTTGAAACAAGACTTCGCCAGAATCAGCTTTACGGAAAATCTCTGAGGTAAAGTGGGTAAGTGAACCAAAATCACTGCGAATATCCGCAAGCACGTGAAAAAGAATCGTCAAGTCTCCCGCAGTATGAAATCGATATTTAAAATCGGGAAGAATCAATGATGAATTTTCTCTCGCCAGAGTATCAAAAAAAAGAGAGGAGAGAGAATCTGTACCTGCAATAATCTTTTCAATCGCCAGAATAATCTGAGAAACTCGTCCATACGAAAAGAGTGCTGATACCAGCGCAATCTCAGGAAGTGTTGAACTTTCTTTGTACCGATGAACAACCATCAAAGGATCGATAGTGAGAAATTCTGGTCGGTGATAGCGATCATAAATGTCATTTATTCGCTCGGCGTGTGTGACTGTATTCTTCACAATTCTGCAATAATTTTCTTTATTTGCGCAACGTGAATTTCTTCTTCGTGAGCTATCTTACCAACGGCTATTTTCGCATCTTCATTTACTAATTTCGCTTCAATTGAACGATAAAAATCGACAGAATCTTGTTCAAATTGCAATGCCAATGTCAGCATAGCTGAAACGGTTGTGCACCCTTTGATCAAACCATCAATATTAGGCGATTTAACAAAGATATGATTATCCGCAAGTGACTTAAGATACAGCGTACTATCTTCTTCTGGAGAAAAATAGAGCGGAAACTCATTTGAAGGCCCAGAAATATCAAGAACAACTTTTTTGATATGATCAACGTGCCCCGCTTCCCACCCAGCGAGAGATTCAAGCTGTTTTTTGATTCTTTCATCTTGAACAATTGACAAGGCGTGCCTATAAAATAGTTCTCCATTTTGTTCAATCTGAAGAGCAAAATCCATAACTTCTGTAGCGTTTACATACTTGTCCATTGCAACTCCTTTTTACGATATGTACCGACAACAAATATAATGGGAGGTTTATTCCCACTTACCTGCTACTAAGTGTTTTTCTTTCTCATTCTGAGCTTCGGCGAGTAGCTTATATGCCATATCTCGAGCAATGCCATAGAGTACACCACAACTTTCATCGTTGCGATCCATGTCACCGGTATCAGAAAGTTCCAGTAACTTTTCTGCCAAATCAATGAGATCCTGAATATTTTTGTTACAACACTGCATGTAAGCCTTCCTATTTTGAAAATATGAATAACTTATCAAGTTGTATGCCATTCCCGAATTCAAGCCAAATCTAGCTTAATGTCCCAATTTCCGGGATAATCCGAAACAGTTCTGTATTATAACCATATTACTCTTCAGTGTCTACGGTAAACTTTACTGTAACACTCTCAATTACATGAGAGATAAATCACAATTACTTTTAGGATTAGTTCATCGAAAAGAAAGGCGTGGCCACCACGTGGATATATATTTCGATTAAAATGGTACAGAATTACTAGAGAAAACTAGGGAGCACTAACTATGAAGGCTATTCAGGTTTCAGAAAATGTGTATTGGGTTGGCGGAATCGACTGGCGTTTACGCAATTTCCACGGATATTTAACCCAGCGCGGAAGCACCTACAACGCTTATCTCATTATAGATGAAAAAATCACACTTATTGATACGGTCAAAGAACATCTTTACGACGAAATGATCGCACGCATATCTACAGTTATCGATCCAAAAAAAATTGACTATCTCGTTAGTAATCATGTCGAAATGGATCATTCCGGTGCCATTCCAAAACTGAAAGAACTTCTCGGTGAAATTAAAATATTCGCATCCCCAAAAGGTGTTGATGGTTTGAAAATGCACTTTGGAGGCGAACTCGATATTGAAGCAAAATCAACCGGCGATTCGCTCAAAATCGGAAAACGAACACTTCACTTTATAAATACACCGATGGTTCACTGGCCGGACAACATGGTTACCTGGTCACCGGAAGATTCCATACTATTCTCCAACGATGCTTTTGGTCAACACTTGGCCACTTCAGAACGATTCGATGATGAGTATTACGAAGATATTATCCTTGAAGAAGCTAAAAAATATTACGCCAATATCGTTCTCCCCTACGACGCTCAAGTCAAAAAAGCTCTTGAAGCCGTAAAGTCTCTGCCAATTTCAATAATCGCTCCAAGCCATGGGGTGATCTGGAGAAAAGATGTCGCTGGGATAATTGCGAAATACACCAGCTGGGCAGCCAATGAAACCAAAGACCGCGCATTAATTCTCTACGATACAATGTGGGGATCAACTGAAATTATCGGTCGAACCATGATGGAAGTATTTGAAAGTCGTGGGATCCAAACAGAAATGATCAATCTGCAGGATACGCACATGTCCGATATCATGACCGATGTGATTGATTCTAAATATATTTGCATCGGTTCCCCAACACTGAACAACGGCATGATGCCTTCAGTCAGTGCCTTCCTTACCTACATAAAAGGATTGGCGCCAAAGCATCGCTACGGAATAGCTTTTGGGTCATACGGTTGGGGTGGACATGGAGTAAATGAAGTATCCGAAGTGATGAATCATTCTAAATTCAAAATGCTTCCCCCATTGAAAGTAAAGTTTGTACCCAGTGAAGGCACAATTTCATTGATCAAACAGCAGTTCAATGAATCTCTCGATACGATCGAATAAACTGTTCTCATAGTTGTTCAAGGAGGTGTTTCACCTCCTTTTTTTAAAGGAGAAACGGATGAGTTATTATGCAGAAATTGCTAGCTTTATTTCGCAAACTATTCTCGAAGCCGGAGCAGTCCTCGTAGAAAAGTTCAAAAATGTAACGGTCTCCACCAAAGAGGGACTTCACAACACCGTCACCGAAGCGGATCTTCTTTCACAAGAACTTATCACCGAGAAAATTGTTAAATTCTATCCCAACCACCAAATTCTTGGCGAAGAGTCAGATGCAAGACCACCACTTAATTCTGCATCACTCTGGATAATTGATCCACTCGACGGAACGAACAATTATGCTTCTGGAATGCCTCATTTCTCAATATCAATCGCCTATTGCGAACAAGGAGTGACCAAAGTTGGAGCAGTTCTCGATCCACTGCGCAATGAACTCTTCATCGCGATCAGTGGCGAAGGTGCATTCTTAAATGATCAGCGAATTACAACCGCGACCCGCCCTATTCTCGCTGAAAGTCTCGTATGTACAGGTTTTTATTACGACCGCGGTAGACTTATGGAACTGACTCTCGATGCGATCAAAGCACTGTTTAACAACGGCTTGAGAGGAATTCGCAGAACCGGGTCTGCTGCACTTGATCTTGCGTGGGTCGCATGCGGACGGTTCGACGGTTTTTTCGAATACCAACTTTCGGTATGGGATTACGCAGCGGGATGGCTTCTCGTTACCGAAGCAGGGGGAATCATCTCTGATCGCGATGGATCAGGATTTTCTCTGCAATCTATTGGGGTAATATCCGGTTCACAATCGGTGTTCGAAGAGCTTCTTGGAATCGTTCAGTGGAGTGATGACAATCTATAATTCACCCTTCATATTGATGTAAAAAAGGCGAATCCTCAGTAAAGGAATTCGCCTTTTCAATTTTTAGTTGTCCAAAAAATCACGTGTGGTATTCAGCATTGATTTTCACATAATCATAACTAAAATCACACGTGTGAGCCACTGCGTGAATTTCTGTTTTATGCCCAAGATCAATATCAACTTTCACCACAGGATTGTCCAGTTTCGCCGAGAGTTCAGGGGCGCTGAATTTAGCTGGCCCACCGTTCATGTAGACCGGAACACCACAGAGCGTAACTTCAATTGCGTCAGGAGCAAACTCAGCACCAGAATACCCACAGGCACAAAGAATTCGCCCCCAGTTCGGATCATTGCCAAACATGGCGCACTTCACCAAGTTCGAATTTGCAATCGCCTTAGCAGCTTTTTTACAATCGGCAAAATCTTTTCCGTTGTACACATTAACTTCCACGCGTTTTGTCGCACCTTCGCCATCTTCAGCGATTTTTGCACACAGAACATTATACATTTCAAAAAGAGCGGCCTTGAAAATATCCAGATCTGATTCTCCAGAAACAGTCACCCCTGAAGCTCCATTTGCAAGAATCAAGACCATGTCATTGGTCGATGTATCGCCGTCGATTGTCAAATTATTAAACGTCATATCGACCGCTCGTTTGTGAAGGCGGTTCAGATCATGGGAGTCAATCGAGGCATCGGTGGTGACAAAACCAAGCATGGTCGCCATATTCGGATGTATCATCCCCGCACCCTTACAACATCCACCAATTTTAACTTTTCCACCAGAAAGAGCTACTTCGATGGCATACTCTTTTTGAACAGTATCAGTCGTCATAATTGATTTTGCAAAAACATCAGAACCTTCACGGCTCAATGATGACACGAGTGCAGGAACAGCGTTTTGAATTTTTTCAACGGGCAGAAATTCCCCAATGATCCCCGTGGAAGCCACCAACACCGAATCAGCAGGAACAGACAACGCAGAACCAACGGACTCGCGTGAAGTGACAACATCTTGATCGCCGCGCGCACCGGTACACGCATTTGCATTTCCGGCATTACAGAGAACTGCGTGAATTTTTTCAGAAGGAAGAAGTTTTTCATTCGCGGTTACGCAGGCTGCGCGTATGCGATTTGTGGTAAAAGCTCCCGCTGCGGTGCACTCTTTTTCACTATATATGATACCAAGATCGAGATTCCCCGAAGCTTTAATTCCCGCCTTACATCCTTGCGCAACAAAGCCGGCAGCCGCAGTTACTCCACCTGAAACAATGGTAAAATCAATGGTTTTCATACTCTCCCTCGAAGGTAATAGGATTTGAATTACGGTAGAAAATAAGTACTGCAAAGAAAACTCCGGTATTATATTATTTCGATATATATAAAGAGGAGATTCGATAGCATGAAACGTAAAACAATTCTCTGCGCAGCTCTCATAGCGGCCATGACAACCTCCGGCGATGAAATTCACACAGTGGTAAAACGCGACAACCTGTGGAATCTGTCCGGCGAATACCTCGGCAATGCCTTTTTATGGCCTGATATCTGGAAAGTTAATCCCCAAATTAAAAATCCTCACCTTATTTATCCTGGTGAAAAAATTACCGTTCCAGCACATCTTACCGGATCATCAACAACGAATGGCGATTCAAACTCAACGACATCCACAACGATTTCAGCTGAAGAATTTACCAATACCCTCAACGGATATTACCTCAATCGCAGCGACCTCTACTCCGTAGAAGCGCTTCGCGGGGCACCATATCTCGAAACTGCGAATACTAAAGATTCAAGTATTGCGTCAATCGACGATGATTCTCGCCAATTGTTTACCCTCGGGAATAGTGCCACAATCAAACTGACGGGCAATCAAAAACCTCAAGTTGGTGACCAACTTGATATTCTTTCAATCCAAAAAGGATCGAACAAAACCCGTGTAGTTATTCCTGCTGGTTCCGCAAAAGTGACCAGTGTTTCCGAAGGTTCAGCACGAATTCTTATAACCGACGGATGGTACATTATTCGCAACAAAGATCTGATTGTACCAAGTCGCGAATTTCAAAAGTACAAATCTCCAACAATCGATATGACGATCAGTGAAATTGAATCCAAAATGATCACGATTGTTCACGAAAGTGCAATGATCAAACCATTCCAAACGATTATTATTGATGCGGGAAAAAACAAAGATGTTGTTGTTGGTGATCTATTCATCGCTACTGCTGAGAACAAAAAAGGTACTCTCGAAGTTGAACCGGCATTCCGCGGTATTATTCTTCGTTCAGATGCTGAAAGTGCAACACTTCTTGTCGAAGAAGTTCGTTCTTATAGCGCAAATGAACAGTATAGTTTAAAACGAGCAGCTCGCCTAACATTCCAGTAAGAGCCCTATTTTATCGGATATTACAGGGCAACTCTTGACAGGGTTGCCCTTTTTATCTATATTCCCGCGCTGAGTGACAGGTTTTTCCTGTTGAATTTGTACCGCAGAAATGTTAGAGTATAGCGAAATATCATTCTAACGATGTAAGGGATTAAATGTCAAAAGCTGACAAAAATATTTTCTTTGTTGAAGAGGGAAGCCTTGGCCTGTATCTTAAAGATATCGCCAAGCATAAAGCTCTTACGGCTAAAGAAGAAGCCGAAATGGCAAGAAGAATCAAAAAAGGTGACAAAAAAGCGGTCGAAGTTCTCGTAAAAGCGAACCTTCGATTCGTGGTTTCTGTGGCTCGTAACTACCAGAACCAAGGGATGCCGCTTGCAGACTTGATCAACGAGGGAAATCTCGGTTTGATTCGTGCGGCCTACCGTTTTGATGAAAAGAAAAACTTTAAATTTATCTCCTACGCTGTGTGGTGGATTCGTCAAGCGATTCTTCAGGGACTTGCTGACCACTCACGTATCGTAAAAGTTCCTTTGAACCGCGTTGCAACTATCCACAAGGTTGGTAAAGCACGTGCCATGCTGGAACAAAAATTCCGTCGTCTTCCCAATGACAAAGAGATCGCAGATGAACTGCAGATCACTGAAGCGGAAGTGACTTCGACACTGAAAATCAGTAACCGCCACGCTTCACTTGATGCTCCTATCAAGGATGAAAATGGTGGATCGCTTTTTGATATTATCCGTAGTGATGATCAAGAAGATACTGACCAGAAAGCGATCGAAGAATCAGTTGGACGTGAAATCGAGAAGGTTCTCGACACCCTCACCGAACGGGAACAGAATGTTGTTCGCATGTATTTCGGTATCGGAGAGGAGACCAGTTATACGCTCGAAGAGATCGGTCAACAGCTTCAGATTACCCGTGAACGGGTACGTCAGATCAAAGATGCGGCACTTCGCAAGCTTCGCCGTTCCGGCAAGGCACAGAAACTGATGAAAAATGCGCTCTACTCGTAGCTGAAAAGAGTTTAGATACATGAAAAGGCTTCCTTCGCGGGAGGCCTTTTTTGTTGTATTGATAATTGAAAACTGGCGCACAATGGAGTTTTCCGTTACTGGCGGCCTGAGTGTCATAATTTGACAGAGCATATCGAATACGGAGTGCCCTCGTTTAATCAGTGTATCAATCACCGAGCGAAGAATACAGAAAACATGCTGTCCA
>DYSA01000462.1 GCA_020726425.1 Fibrobacter succinogenes
TTCCAAAGATTGAAGCATACGTTTCGTTGTCATCGAGAATTGCGCAGTAGCTATTCACAAATTCACCAAGAACATCGGCGAGGTATTCCATATCTACATCGGAGTCGTCTACAAGCTGAGTAATTGCTTGATCGGAAACTCCCGCGAGAATTAATGATTTATACGCACTGTTTGCACTTCCCATGGTAGCCAAATGGGTAAAGTTGCCATGTAAATGATCAACAACTTGCCACGGTGTAACTATAGCGGCTACTTTGCCGAGCATGATTTTTGTACATCGAATTGCTGCATTTTCAAATATTTCAACAATCTCTTCGAGTTGACGTTTGAGACTTTCAAAGTGTTTCATATCTACTCCTGTCGATACTAGAATGTTTGATTTTACAAATGTAACGCACATCTGTCAAATTATCTGTAACTATTTATTATCTCTTCATTATTAACGTAGTTCTGGGCAAAATTGAAATTGCTTGTTGTATATTTCTAACGCTTTCTGTAACTATCGTGTTCATTGAGGATTATATGATTAAATATTTGGTGCTTCTCTGTGTGATCGTCTTACCCGCTTTTTCACAACCTTTGACACTTCCGACTCATATCAATGAAGTCATGGGGTATCTTCTTAAGCAGGAGTATCGCGAAGCTCGTCACTATATTGGAAAGTGTCGTCTCTCCAAAATAGACTCTCTTTTTGCAGTGATTCTCGTGGAGAATGCTGAGATGATCGATTATGAATCCTATGCAGTGAATGGTCGAAGATTCCTCTTGATGTGCGATTCTGCGCGCATAGAATTGCAAAAGACAACCGAGTATAAACGAACGGCTCTTCAGCATTACTATTATGCAACTATCGAAGGTGCTGTTGCCGTGACAAGAGGGAAGCGAAATGATTTTGCTGGAGCATTAACGGCAAGCAATGTTTCAAAAAAATATTACGAACTAGTTCTCGCGTCTGATTCAACTTTTTTGCCTGCTCAATTTGGCATTGCCTTGCGTGAATTTTACTCTACTACGGTTACATCAAAAGTGGGTGTTGGGAAGAAAAAGCTCGCTGCTTCGGTATCTACAATGAAACAGGTTATTTCGAATGAGTCGTCGATGGCACACTCGCTACAACCATCTCTCTTTTGGGTCTATATGGATATGAAAGAGTATGGTGAAGCAGAACAACTCGCTCAACGGTTTTTGCGGGCACATCCCAATAATACCATCATGATGCGCGGGCTCGTAAAAGTTCAGATGGTTCAGGGTAACTCGGCGGAGTCAGAGAAAAATGCTCACTATCTAATGGTTATTGCCGACAAGCGATCCCCCAAAAACTGGTCTGATTACTTCTCCGGCGGGGTAGCGGTGGTAACGTCGATGAAACAGGAAAATCGCAATGCCGATGCCTTAAAAGAGATTACCCGACTTCTTGCACTTCCTTTGGACGCAACTGCTCAGAAACTCGAATGGGTGAAGAAACACAAAAAACGACTGCGTGAGTTATCGGAGGAAATTAACGCAAAAAAATAAAAAAACTTTTATTTTAGTTCTACAGAATGTTAAAATGTGATTACCAATTACAGAAAGGTATATTTATGAGAGGCAAGACTATTACCGCAATTGTTGTTTCAGCAGCATCTATAGTCGGTTGTATCGTAGCATTTGTCGTTAAATGCAAGAAAAAAGTATCCACAATTGGACAAAATGCAGGAAAAACCTGTTAGACAAATAAGTATATTGAAAGTAACCGCTGTTGACAAAAACAAAAAGGAGATCAACATGGCTCTTATGAAACGTATCGCATCTATCGCAGTAGTAACAATGACCGCTTTTGCACTGGTTGGGTGTGGTGGAAACAAAACAGTCAAAAAAGATTACGGTGAGACGAAAGAAGCCGAAGGCATCTATCCTCGTGAAATCGAAAAAATGATGACCGATCGCGATTATAAATCAGCGATCAAAGATGTTGGTATGGGGACTCACACCGATAAAATTATGGCTCTCAAAAAAGCTCGTATGGACGCGGATGTAAAAATTGCTCGCCAGTTTGAACAGGAAGTTTCTTCGCTTCGCAAAAGCTATGTAGAAATGATCGGCGATAAAGCTCTTGACCATCAGCAGGAAACAAACGAAACATTCTCGTTGATTAAACTTCGCGGAGCTGAAGTAGTTAAAGAGCTTGTAACTGAAGGTAAAGATGGATATCAGGCGTATGTGATGACCATTGTTACTGCAGAACGTATGAAACAACTTGCCGACGAACAGGCAAATGCGCTCACTGAGTTTAAAGCAACTCAGGCGTATAAAGATCTTGAATCTCGTGTAGCTGAAGAAAAAGCTGCTCGTGCAGCTTCTGCTGCCGCAGGTGTTGCTCAGTAATTCAGGTTGAAACTGATCGAATATGATGCCGGTGGATTCGTCCACCGGCATTTTTCGTTTGCCCTGCAAAGCAGGAAATCCGTCCGGTTGAAAGAAACCGGAGCCGCCCAA
>DYSA01000463.1 GCA_020726425.1 Fibrobacter succinogenes
TTTTGAGCTGATATGGTTTACTATTTCCCCAAAAATCAATTTTTGAGCTGATATGATTTGCTATTGCACCGGTGTGAAAATGTTTCTTGCAATATGGTCGGTGAGCTTGTCGAACCGCCTATGTCCAAGAATCCTTCGACAAGCTCAGGAACCAAATGCGTACATTTATTTCACACCACATCTATAATTGAGCAAAATTAGGCGATCTTAGAAATGAATGAGCACCAATTGAGCAAAATTGGTAGATTTTAGAAATGAAATGGCACCAATTGAGCAAAATTGGTCGATTTCAGAAATGAATTGGCACCAATTGAGCAAAATTAGGCGATTTTAGAAATGAATTGGCACCAATTGAGCAAAAATGTCGATTGTTTCTCACAAAACACAGGGAGAATTTTCACCAAATCGTTATTATTCAACACGAATAGCAGTTCATTATTGATGAGGTTCCCACGGTTTGTTCAGATCAAAGCCACCGCGACAGTGTGCCGGCTTTTGTTGGTCTTCTGGCGGGAGTTTTTGCCAATCTCCGTACAACGCCGTTAAATGAGCGTCGCAATCAGAGGGAACGGTGACCGTTACCCCTTCGAAGATCATTTTTTTTAGAGGAAATAGTGCACTGTTTTCGATCGGGGTATCATCGATTTTTGATGCCAATGTTGGTCGCCAAACCCAGTTTGAATCCTTTTTATACCGATCCAGAACTCTCCGCTCCTCTTTTTCGATCGAAATAAAACGGTATTTGAGAGAAAGAAAAATTTTGCGAAGGGGACGCATATCTTTCCACAAAGGAAGTGAGGTTACCACATTTTGACGGTACCCAACGATCCTACTTTTGTACTGGCGGTGATGTTTTTTGCGTTGTGCGCTATCTCTGAACGTCTTATCGTAAGGGAAAATATCAATGTACACTCCTTGATGATATTTTCCTTCGGGATTTTCAATAAAGGTAGAGTTGCAGTCGCGAAGTTTTGCTTCCACCATGTAAATGTCGTAGTGAGGATCAGTCGCCGCGGTCTGGACAAAAATATCCGAAGGAAGTTCGTGGGCTACTTCGAGAAAACGCCGGTAATCTTCGCGAGTCATGGACACATCGAGATCATCATCCCAAGGAATGAATTTCCCCTCGTGGCGAATCGCTCCGAGAAGTGTTCCAAAATCGATCCACCACTGAATATCATGGCGATTACAACACTCAGCAAAAGCGGCAAGAAGTTTAACTTGAATTTTGTGAAGATCGTCCAAAAACTGTGAATCATTTTCGTAAATACTCATTAATACATCCTTATGTTACGGGATATCACGTGACGGCGACGGTGATGGTTGATTTGTTTTGACAAAGAGTGAATGAATCTGTGTTCGAAATTGAGATTCGAGGTTATAGGTCATTTCTCGATACTCTTGGAATAGATCGATGGAAGTAGAGTAGGTGTCAAGCATTTCTGAAATTCTATTATTGATATTTTTAATCGATGATGTTGCTAGTTTGCACTGCTGGGGAATAGGGACATCTCCATGAAAAGCAGAGGCTCCTCGAGTCCCCGTAAGAATACAACACCCGCACACCGCCGCTTCTTTGGGAAGTCTTTCTGGGCCGGGGAACTTTCCAAAATCAACATAGAGTTTTGATTCATTCATGAGATTCGTTAACTGTTCTGCGGTCAATCCGGTGAGCGGGATATAGACGTGGTGTGGAAATTTTTTCATTAGTTTGGTCATTGCGGTGCTTTTTTTTACCGGATTATAGAGAATTTGATTCTTTCGATTTGATCCAGAAAGATCGGCGGGTTCAGAATTGATTACTCGCTGAATAAATTCGATTCCGAGCGGTTCGATGAGGAACGAAGGCGTTCCCCCGCGCTTCTGGACAAAATCATAGGCGTAATGTGAAGCAGTAAAGTTGAGAACTGAATCATTGTCAAATCGATATACCCTATTTCGGCGGGGAAGTTTTTCTTTGAGTCGCTCTGTTTTTCCTTGAAGAAAGTCCGTGAGTAAACGCAACCAATTTAGATCGCGAATGCTTGAACGATAGAAACCAACAGAGAGCCACCAAATAGCTTTTCGTATGTGGAGAAAATGGGAAAGAAAATGAGTTACTGATTCGGGAGAGATGAGAATATTTTGTTTAGAATCAATGATTTCACTTATTGTACAGCAAGGAATAGAGTATTGGACATAGCGCGGATGAACACGTGTTTCACCGGAACCATAATACGCCATCTGAGCAGTAAAACCTTCACTAATGAGGTAGTATGCCAATTGGTGAAGTGCTTCTTGTCCTCCACTGGCAGTGCCTGCAGGAGCGAGAATATAAATCGTTGAGTCGGTGAACATCTGAAAGGGAAGTTCTGTTTGTTTCTGTCGATTCATCTGTTCTCCTTAGCACGAGTAAAATACTCTCTTGACTAGAGAAAAAGGTACGTAGTGCATTGTTTTCACCGGTGTATGCCCATAGTTTTCAAA
>DYSA01000464.1 GCA_020726425.1 Fibrobacter succinogenes
GAGTAAACGAGTAAACGAGTAAACGAGTAAACGATTAAACGAGTAAACGAGTAAATGAGTAAATGAGTAAATGAGTAAATGAGTAAATGACAAAATGACAAAATGACAAAATGACAAAATGACAAAATGACAAAATGAGAACAGGGAACGGCTTTGGTTGTTCCCTGTTTCGTTCTCTCAAGCTATATTAAAAGAACCTGCCGAGGAGCCAATCATGGGTAAAGAAGAGATCTTTTCGTTGCTTAATGCATATTTCAAAGACCATCGTTCTGAACACGGGATTGTTCGCATTGGAGTGTTTGGATCGTATGTGAAAAATCAGACTCGACCAGACAGCGATGTTGATATTGTTGTTGAACTAAAAAAACAGGATCTTCTAGAAATGTCAGCGATCAAGCAGGATCTTGAAGAACTTTTTCATGCAACTGTTGATCTTGTCAGTTACCGGACTACGATGAACCCATTTCTCAAACATGAGATTGATCGCGAGGCGGAATTTGTTCAGGACTGATCTTGCCATAGAAATTTGTCGGCAGATCATCATTGCGATCGAACGGATTGAACATCGATTTACCCCAGTTACCTGCAGTGACTGGTTTCTTTAAAATGAAGAGTCTCTTGAAAAACTCGACTCGATCTGTATGGTTCTGATCGCTGTCGGTGAAAGCCTGAAAAATCTCGACAAAGTGACCAATACAGAACTTTTTTCTCAGTACTCCCAAGTAAACTGGCGCCAAGTTAAGGGGATTCGGGATATTCTAAGCCATCATTACTTTGATATCAATGCGGAAGCAATCTACGATGTGTGTAAAGAACATCTTCCCCTTCTTCATCAGACAATGATCCTCATGCTGTCAGATTTGAACTCCGGCCGGTTTAATCAATAGATCATCCTCTTGTTGCGTTGTTCTCCTTAGTGAATAAATAGTTTGATCGGTCTTCCAAGGTGCCTTCCTTGGAAGACCGATCGCGAGGCTCTCCCTCGATTCATTGAGGCAGGACTCAAGATGTACGTGGTAGGTTTGAAGAGGCTCTCACGAGATTTCATTATGCTGCTCTTACTGGTTAATCAGGAAAAACTATTCTAATGATTTTGAAAACAATACCATCACATTGTTGCGCGGTTTCGGGCAACAATATTTTCTTGTAATTGAATCATTTGTGGATTTGATTCGATCAAATAACGATATTTCTTATAGATTGCAATTCGGCTTTCCAGTGCATTTCCCTTGAACTGAGAAATGGTATTTGCTCCATTTTCCCGAACGCGATACTCTGCGGTAATCGTTGGAATATGGCAAAAATCATAGTGTAAACTCATGCGAATCCACAGCTCCCAATCTTCGTGAGTAAAGAGTGATTCGTCGAATCCCCCCACCTGTTCGAAGCATTCGCGTTTGTGAAGAATTACGAGATTCGGGAAGATGTTTTCGATCAGCAAATAGTTTCGATTGAAATCAACAGAGTAGACGACTTTTCGATCAGTTATCGTGTAGGAGTCGTCATGTATCAGCTGCGTTGCTTCGTAGGCATCGCTATACACAACGGAAACATCACGATCGATTACCGTTCGTATAAGTGTCGATAAATGCTCTGGATAATAGATGTCATCATCGTCGAGATACGCAATATATTCGCCGTGACTTGCGCGAATTCCTTTGTTTCTCGCCATAGAACGCTCGCAATGTTCAGCAAGCGGAAGATAGATAATTTGGTCATTGCAATTAAAGGAGTCGATAACCGATTGAACATCGTCTCCGCCATCGTTAATGACAACGATTTCAATGTGCTGATAGGTTTGGTTCAGAACACTTGCGATTGCTTCACGAAGCATCGTAGGGCGATTGTATGTGGGAATAATAACGGAAATTAGGGGAGATTCTCTCATGTGATTGTTCCTTTATGATTGTTTTGGATTAACTGTTGTTACTATATCAAAATATGAAAATAGATTCTGCAATTGCGGTGTTTGTGTGATTGCAAGAGAGTATAAAATAACATGATAAGTCTGTCAATGAGAAGGTTTCAGAACCCGGAGGCGAACTGTTCGAGCTTGTTTAAAATTACAGTGCCAACACAAATAAGGCAATCTGTTTTGATTTTGATTTCGCCAACTGGATGATAATTGATTTCAGATTTCCTATTTCCTATTTTGGAAAGTCACTTCACTCTGTTTTGAGCTTTATCAGTTTGAATAAAGGTAACTACCTCAGGTGGTTTCCTAAACTGAAGTTGGTTCTAGCACTCGTTCCCAGCGTCCTCGCTTGGAATGCAGCATTCGAGGCTCCAGCCTCGCATCACGACTTTGAGGCTGGAGCCTCAAGCTGTGCGTAACAGGTCTGGAAACCTGTTACGACTGTTTATGCCATGTTCATTGATTGTAAAGTACCGGAGTAGTTAGTTACGAATAAAGCTCACTTCACTCTGTTTTGAACATTATCAGTTTAGGAAAAGCTCACTTCAC
>DYSA01000465.1 GCA_020726425.1 Fibrobacter succinogenes
ATCCCTTGATCCCTTGATCCCTTGATCCCTTGATCCCTTGATCCCTTGATCCCTTGATCCCTTGATCCCTTGATCCCTTGATCCCTTGATCCCTTGATCCCTTGATCCCTTGATCCCTTGATCCCTTGATCCCTTGATCCCTTGATCCCTTGATCCCTTGATCCCTTGATCCCTTGATCCCTTGATCCCTTAATCCCTTAATCCCTTAATCCCTTAATCCCTTAATCCCTTAATCCCCTTAATCCCTTGATCCCTTGATCCCTTAATCCCTTGATCCCTCTTTGACTCATCGTGTTGGTTTCGCAAATGCTATATTTGGGCTAACTAACCGATAACGAAAGGTTCAGAATGAATCCTGCGATGATTCTTACTGGAAGCCGTCTGATCACTGGTCCAATTTTTGCCTATTTTTTCCTCAAAGCGACAACCGGAACCTTCTCCCCTGAACATCCTGACACAGTAGTACTGATCTGTGCACTTGTCGCGGTGATTCTTCTCGAGCTCTCCGATGCTTTCGATGGCATGGTAGCTCGCGCCCGAAACGAAGTTACCGATCTCGGAAAAATTTTCGATCCCGTGTGCGATGCAATTTCTCGTCAAACTATCTTCCTTTCGTTCTTGATTGTTGGTATCATTCCTATGTGGATGTTCCTGATCTTTCTTTACCGCGACTCTCTCGTCTATCTTCTTCGGATTATGATGGCGAAAGAGGGAACCGTTATGGCGGCGAAATGGGCGGGGAAATTCAAGGCGATTACTCAGGCTGTGGGAACATTCGTGGTGATCGGCCTGATCTTTATCGAAGCAAATGGAACGGTTCTTCCCAAACCAATGGGAATGCATCTTGGGTTCTGGGTGATGATTGTCCCGACAATCTTTACGATTCAATCATTCTTTGATTATGTTGTTCCGAACTGGCAGGTGATTGTTCGCGCTGCTACTCCAAAACAGACGAAATAAATTCAATTCATAAAAGAGGTTCCTCATGGGTAAACGTATTCTTGTCACTGGCGGTGCTGGCTTTCTCGGATCACACCTGTCTGAAAAATTGCTGAAACAGGGACATGATGTAGTCTGTCTCGACAACTTTTTCACGGGGAACAAACGGAATATTCGTCATCTTTTTGAATATGACCGCTTTGAACTGGTTCGCCACGACGTGACCGAACCGATCCTTCTCGAAGTTGATCAAATTTACAACCTCGCTTGCCCCGCTTCGCCGATCCACTACCAGTACAATCCGGTGAAAACTACCAAGACCAGTGTTATGGGAGCGATCAATGTTCTCGGTCTGGCGAAACGCGTAAAAGCTCGCGTACTTCAGGCGTCTACCTCTGAAGTATATGGCGATCCTCTCGTGCATCCTCAGCAGGAAGGATACTGGGGCCACGTGAATCCTATCGGTATTCGTTCGTGCTATGACGAAGGTAAACGCGTCGCAGAAACGCTGTTCTTTGATTATCACCGTCAGAATAAAGTGGATATCCGTGTTATCCGTATTTTTAATACTTATGGGCCGAGAATGCACCCCAATGACGGTCGCGTGGTATCGAACTTTATCGTTCAGGCGCTTCGCAACGAAGATATCACGATCTACGGCGATGGTTCACAGACCCGTTCGTTCTGCTATGTCGATGATCTTCTTGACGGTATGAACCTTCTGATGAACACCGATGGAATCACCGGGCCCATGAACATTGGTAACCCGAATGAATTTACGATCAAACAGCTTGCCGAAGCGGTGATTCGCATTACCGGTTCAAAATCGAAAATTGTTGCAATGCCGCTTCCGTCTGACGACCCGAAACAGCGTCAGCCCGATATCACTATGGCGAAACAGGAGCTGGGTTGGGAGCCGAAGATTCAGCTTGAACAGGGACTGATGAAAACGATCAACTATTTTAGTGGACTTATGGAAAGTGAACCGGAAATCTTTGAGGAGATTCGATAATGAAAAAGACACTACTTTCTGCATTGCTTGTAGCTTCAGTGGCTTCGGCGGCGGCATTTACCGATGCGGGAACTATGGAAGCGGGCGGAAGATTCTCGATTAACTCGATCGATTCTAATCAAGAAGGCGATTCTCGTGGGCATACGGTGATTTTTCAGCCCGTGTTTAATGTGTACATTGTAGATCAGCTCTACGCCGCGGCGAAACTTCACTTTGAATCTTCCGAAGATGGTGGTTTCTTTGGCATTGGTGCGGGAATCGGCTATGCGTTCATGCCCGACAGCCCGATTGTTCCGTATGTCGAAGGCGGGGTGGAATTTGTTCACAGCAGCTGGGTTGAAGCGGCCGGTCTTGCTCTTCCCATAAGTGGCGGGATTAAAATCCCCGTGTTTCCTCATGCAGTTATCGATCTGAATCTCGGTTTGTATCCGAAATTTATCAATGATAATCCTGGAACAGATTTCGGTATTGCCGGTGGTGTGACTATTCCGATTTTCTAGTCAAT
>DYSA01000033.1 GCA_020726425.1 Fibrobacter succinogenes
TTTTCCCAATCGCTTGAACACCGTGAGCGTACAACAAGGCTGCAGTGCACCCTTCAGAAGGTCCAAGTGGTACAACCGCAACTGAATCTTTATACAAAATTCGAAAGCGGTCTTGAAAATCTACAGGATTGAAGTATATGGTAACGTCATTTTCTAAATGTATGACATCTTCAAGTTGTTCACGTATCATTACTTCTTCAAGAACAAATAATCGCTGCATCGTTACATGCCAGAAATCACCGGATCCATATTTGCGAAGAAAGGATACTTTTTTTAAGGAACGTATCTTCGGTAGAGTTTCAAACATTTCGCAAGGAATCGCACGACAACGTAACTCTTCTACTTCTGGGGCAGAGCAAAACGCGCCGGGAATAACAAGAATGATTTCTCCAGAAGAAAAACGCCTTGTTTGCCTTACCGTCTTCCAAAAATAATCAGGAAGTGACTCGCCAATGTGAATATGTACAACCGTCAATTATCCTCCCAAAAGTTCAACGAACGATTTCTTTATTAAATTGGATATCATAGAAATATTTATAACGATTCCCCAAAGTAATTAATTCATCATGTGTGCCTGACTCAATAACTTTTCCTTCTTCTAGCACAATAATTTTATCAGCATGTAAAACGGTCGAAAGACGATGTGCAACGATAAATGCCGTGCGATTTTCGGTTAGATTATCAATCGCTTCTTGGACAAGTTTTTCCGATTCAGTGTCTAATGCGGATGTCGCTTCATCAAAGATAAGAATTTGTGGATTTCGAAGCAGTGCTCGTGCAATTGCTAATCGTTGTCTTTGCCCGCCAGAAAGAGTAACACCGCGCTCACCAATAATAGTATCAAAGCCATTCGGCATTTTTTCAATAAACTCTAATGCATTCGCAGATTTTACCGCGTGAATCAACTCTTCTTCAGTAGCCTTAACTCCATATGAAATATTCTCTCTGATACTAATATTAAACAGAATGGTTTCTTGTGAGACTATTCCAAAAAGAGAACGCAACGCGACCAAATCCATGTCCGAAGTAGAAATACCATCAATCGAGATTGTTCCCGAAGTAATATCATAAAAACGAGGGAGCAAATCCAAAATGGTAGATTTACCAGCACCACTAGACCCAATAATTGCGACTGTTGATCCTTTTTTTGCGGTAAAGGTTAACCCCGTAAGTACTTCATTATCAAATCCTGGGTAGGTAAAATGGACATCATTAAAAGATATCGTATCGCTAAATTGAACACGAGACATACTGCCCGGCGCATGAAGAATCTCTTCTTTTTCATCAATCAAACCGTAAATTCTCTGGGCGGAAGCCAATCCACTCTGAAGAGTATTGTTCGTATTTCCAATCGACTTTAACGGTTGGTATGAAGCAATCAAGAAAAATATAAAACGGATAAAATCATCTGCTGTAAACAGCGAATTTCCTGCAATAATGGTCCGTCCTGAATACCACAGAAGTCCTACGGTAACCGTTATACCAAGTAACTCTGTGATCGGTGAAATTGCATCCTTGGTTATATTTGATTTAAATGCTAAAATTTTGTGTTCATGGTTAGCAGTTGCAAAACGCTCATGTTCATCATTGTGCATATTAAACATTTTTATTGCACGAATTCCGCCTAAAGTTTCAGAAAGCATGGAGATTATACTTTGATATTTTGTAACCTCTCGTGTGTATTTTCGCTTAACACTTTTTCCAATTTTAATAATTATCCAACCGAGAACTGGATATATTACAAAAACCATGAGCGTGAGTTTCCAATTAATCATTAAAAGTATACTTACGTTAATTATCAACCTCATGGGTTCCATCGCAATTACTTGCAAGGTCGAAGTCAAAGAGCTATTGACCACCCCAAGATCATGAAGAATATATGCAAGAATTTTGCCCGCTTCATTTTTATCAAAGTAACTTACGGGGAGATTCAGTACATGGCGGTACACATCATCACGCATATTGCGTGAAATAGATAAGTTTACGTGGTGAGTTATTGCTTTTGATATAAATGTTATTCCATTTTTTAAGAAAAATGCGATAACAATAAAAATGCAGATTAGCTCGAGGGCATTTGCTTTAGACATAACAAATGAGTTAACGAAATATTTTAGCATTTCATTAACAGTGTGAATTGAAAATTCAGGCCGTACTATCGTTGCAGTCTCTGGAGCAAACAATAGTTTAGGTAAAGTACTTAAAAACCAAATCGAAGCCCCGTCTATAACTGAAACAAGCGTCGAAAGAATTGCTGCAAAAAGAAAAAGAAACCAAAATGGTTTTAAGTTTGATAGCATTCTTCGATATGTTATATAAGAGTTTGTTTTCACATATTCCCTTTCGGTAGATCACATTTCACGTAAGCGGTATTATGTAACTATATATTTTATAATATATGTCGATGCGCGATTTTCTAGTATGGCATTACCATAATTCGAACCAATTCCAGTACTTCAAAATGTGAAAAATCGCTGTTAGGTTTGCTATGAAATTATGTATTCTGATTCCATCACTCACCATCGATGATTTTGCAAAACTTGAAAATTCAATTCGCTCAACTTGGCTTACTCAAAATGACTCACACAGTGCTGTTTATTTCTATTACGGAACAGGAACAGGTGAAAAGACGTTTTGCATTGGTGATCAGATCTTTTGCGGCAGCTCAGAAGGACTTCTGAATCTTGGGCATAAAACCATTGATGCATTTCAATGGGTCCTTGAAAACTCCGGTTTTTCACACCTTTTTCGCACAAATCTATCTAGCTATGTTGATATTGATGGGTTGTGCGAATTTATAAAACAACTCCCATCAGAAAGAGTATATACGGGGAAATTATACACTGATTATGCTTTTCCATTTATTTCAGGGGCCGGAATTATTCTTTCTCGTGATGTTGTAGAGTTAATAGTCCGGGAAAAATACCACTGGGATCACTCACAAATCGACGATGTTGCTTTGGCTTTACTGCTACGCGAAAATGGCATACCAATCCATAAGAAAAAACTCCGTAGAGTAGATATCTCTAAGCCAACAGACATCCAAAAGGTTTCACTTCATTACAGGGTTAAATATGAAACAGACAGAAATATTGACACTATAAGAATGCGTGACATCCACAACTCAATTATCTCTCGAAAAACTTAATAATCAATATTGTTGACTCGGCAATGAAGCCCAAAATGTATCACCTTAGGATGCAACGTTAATGTCATTTTTAAAAAAGATTTTCCATGCCAATTCCCCAAAAAAAATTACTGTTTCGCGCGACAATTTTAACGGCATTTGTACTCCTCACTGCGATTATGGTACAGTTCATGTCGGTACAGGAACATATGGTAGACCGTTTGTCGTCAACAGCCACCCCCAAGACCACGTGATTATCGGGAAGTTTTGTAGTATTGCCGCAGGTGTTAAGATTTTTGGTGGTGCCGAACACCGATCCGACCTAGTTTCTACCTATCCATTCAGAACAATCATAAATAACGATGGTATAAATTATGACGCGACATCCAAAGGCCAAACGGTCGTAGGGAATGATGTTTGGATTGGGACAGATGCGATAATTCTCTCTGGTATTACGATTGGCGACGGCGCTATAATTGGTGCAGGAGCCTTAGTCACTAAGAATATTGAACCATATACAATCGTTGGTGGTAATCCTGCAAAGCTAATTCGAAAACGGTTTTCTGATGAGATTATTGCCGATCTTCTTCTCATTAAATGGTGGGAATGGGATCCGACAAAAATTATTGAGACAGCCGACGACTTTTACCTTCCCATGGAAGAGTTCATTCAGAAACACTTGCGACAGACCAAACAAATCTAACCAATGAGACAACGATAATGATAACAATTGCGGTATTAACGTACAATTCCCCTCTGACTCAAATTCTTATGACTTTGAAATCTATTATCTTGCAAGAGTACACGAATTATGAGTTGCTTATTTGCGACGATGCTTCTCTTAACGATCATTTTGATGAAATTCAACTATTTTTAGCGAGATATGGTATAACCAATTATCGTTTCATCAAACACGACCAAAACATTGGAACTGTGAAAAATTTTCAATCTGCGTGCAGAGCTGGAACGAGAAAGTATGTAAAGATTATTGGTGCGGGAGACCTTTTCTATTCTACAAGTACGCTTTCACAGCTTGTCGATTTTATGGAACTTCACAACTCTAATTTCACCTTTGGTGTTTGGGGGGCTTACGCAATTAATCCCCACGGAAACATCCGCGTTCTTGGAAATATCACTTATCACAACGATCGTGCTCCGCAGTTCATAGAACCATATTCGCTAGATTTGCAAAAGCTTATTCAAACAAAAATCATTGTGCACACCGATTGGATTTCCGGGGCGACAATGGCGTTCAACAGAGAAAACATACTGCAGCCAGATCTTGATGTAAGCAAAACCGTAACCTATTGCGAGGACCTTGTTCAGTATCTTGTCGCACTCCGCGGTGACAGAATTGACTTTTTCCCAGAACCTTTTATCTGGTATGAAAAGGGTATGGGAATCAGTTCAAATGGTCACGAAATGTCTCCTCGACTTCATCTTGACCATGAACAATTCTTTGGCTATGTGTCTGAAAAATTCAAGGATTCAAAACCTTTCAAACGATATCTTCTCAAAAAAAGAGTTGATGCAATTAAAAATAAAGAGATCCGCAAAATTGCCCATGACATCCTTTTCTTAGATCTTTTGATCGCCAAATATCGCTATAAAAACAGATATAAAAAGCCATCGATGTTTGATGGATTCTTGTCAACTCGCCATCTAACCAAATTTGTGGAAGATCTATAGCTTCTAAAACGTTTCCGGGGCAAACCGTTGTCCTATTCTGAGATCCCGCTTCACCCTTCAAAGGCGCATTACTCGATGCGCTTTTTGTATATTCCCACCATAACAAATTAGTCCCAAAGGAACAACTATGATAACAATCGTAGACTACGAAGCGGGGAATCTTACTTCCGTTCGTCGAGCTCTCGACTATCTCGGGGTAGATTCGGTGATCAGTGCTGATCCAGAAACAATCGCGAACGCTGAAAAAATCATTTTCCCCGGTGTCGGTCACGCTGAATCGGCGATGAAATCCCTGAAAGCGCGTGGAATCGATAAAGCACTGAAAACAGCGTTTGATAAAGGCACGCCGATCATGGGAATCTGTCTCGGATCGCAGATCGTTCTTACTCACTCCGAAGAGGGCGACACTGAAACGATTGGACTCATTCCGGGACTCTGCAAAAAGTTTGATCTTCAGGATAAAACGCTTTCAGTTCCTCACATGGGGTGGAATCAGATCGATGTGAAACATCCACATTTCATTTTCAAGGACTTGAAAGCTGGCGATGAACTCTACTTTGTTCACTCGTACTACACAGAACCTTCGGACAAGTCGATGATTCTTGCTACCTGCACCTACGAAATCGAATTCGCCTGTGCATTGGGATATAAAAATCTCGTAGCGACTCAGTTTCACCCAGAAAAATCCGGTCCAGTGGGACTTCAGATGTTCAAAAACTTTGCCGAATGGGATGGAAGTTATGCTGAGTAAACGAATTATTTCCTGTCTCGATGTACGTGATGGCAAGCTTGCGAAAAGTGTTAAGTTCGTCGATACAAAAGATATCGGTGATCCTGTTGAAAAGGCAAAGTTCTACTACGAAGAAGGTCTCGATGAGCTGGTAATGTATGATATTACCGCTTCGAGTGACAACCGCGGAATCATGATCGATGTAGTGGATCGTGTGGCTCAACAGGTGTTTATCCCATTCTCAGTTGGCGGCGGACTTCGCACGGTCGAGGATTGTTCCAAAGTTCTTTTGGCTGGAGCTGAAAAGATCAATGTAAACTCAGCGGCAGTGAAAAATCCTCAACTTATTGCGGAAGCTTCAAAGGCGTTTGGCGCACAGTGCGTTGTTCTTTCTATGGATGTGCTGAAAGTCCCAGTGTCAGAACAGATTCCTTCGGGATATGAGATCGTGATCAACGGTGGACGTACACCAATGGGAATCGATGCGATCGAATGGGCGAAACGCGGCGAAGAACTCGGTGCGGGCGAACTGGTTGTAAATTCCATCGATGCTGATGGCACGAAAGAAGGCTACGAACTTACACTTACTCGTATGATCGTCGAAGCGACCTCGATTCCCGTGATCGCTTCCGGTGGTGGTGGAACTCCAGAACACATGTACGATGTTCTCACCAAAGGAAAAGCATCAGCGGCACTGATCGCTTCGATGCTTCACTATGGCGAATACACGGTTAAAGAGTGTAAGCAGTATCTTCACGATCGCGGTGTAAAAGTTCGCATGGTTTAAAGGGTTTAGATATCCGTAGAAAATGGAGAGGAATGGTTTCGGCTGTTCCTTTTTACATTTTTGAGCGATTTCGATTGATCGCAGTGTATTGCAAGGAGTAACTTCGCAATGACCAACAATCGAAAGGCACCCTATGAAACCACTGATCTTTTTCTGCACAGCTCTTTCTCTCTTCGCCCAAGAACCTTCGCAGAACCGCTATCACGCAAGTGATATGATAATTCCGCTCGATGAGATTCTCCCCGATCGCGGAACGCTTATGATAACTCGTCCCCACAAAGATATAACCATCTATGTTAACGGTACACTGGTTCAGCCCGTCGAAGGTTCACTTACCGTAGTAATGAATGGCCTGAAACCGGGAATCTACGAAGTAAAAGCAGTGAGTAGTAAAACAACGACTTCTATGGTCTCGATTCGCGCCGATGAAGTGACTTCACTCAGTTTAAAACGTGAACACAATCGAAATTATTTCTGTGTAACACCGTCATGGGGAGTTTTGGCAGGAGAATCACTTCTTTCCGCAGGACCTTCGGTCGATTTCTCATGGATTATCAATAACCGAGTTTATCTCGGTGCCGATTGGAATGTACAACTCTACGAAACGAAAACTGAATCTATGGCAATTGGTGGAATGTTTCACTTTGGATCGTACAAGCCATTTACTTCGTTGATTGCAGGAGAACTGGGTATGAACTTGGGACTTGTATATCAGGATGATTCATTCTTTGACTCCTATGACTATTCATATTATGATCAAAACGGAACATACTATCCCAGCGAAACATCGCATTCAAAAGATTATTTCTATTTTACGGGATTGCATACCGCAGGAGTTATCGGGAAAGGAGTTTTCAACTGTCGACTCTCCTACGATCTCATGCTCGCCACGGATTTTTCTGTGGGCCATCTTCTGAAACTGGGACTGATGATGAAATTTTAGATTTGGAAGAAAAACTCCCCACAAAAAAGGTCACTCCATTTCTGAAGTGACCTTTTCGTTTGAATCAAATTTGATTTGATTACTGACAGAGACCGAGCTGAGTCCAACCGAGGTATCCCCATGCTGAACTTGGTTCATAGAACGCATAACCCGGAGTCTTACAAGACCAAACTTTCCCACCGTTGACTCGTTTGTCACCGACTTTGTATGCTGTCCAGTTTGTATTGGCATTCCATACTGCAACGCCATCGCAAATCGATCCAGTTGCAACATCAAAACTTACTGCAACAGTCTGGTTTGCAGTTACTTTTGTCAATGATATCGACGTTACTGATCCTTTGTCCACTCCATTGAGTGCCACTGCTCCAACTTTATAGCCTGCCGCTGGAGTAAAGGTAATAACCGTATCACGACCATCGCGAATCTGGAACGAAGTATCAGTTGATATCGATCCCATTCCCGTTTTTACCACGCGGACTGTGCGATAGATAATTGGCGAGAACACCACATCAATCGTAGTGTTTCCACTGATATTGTTCACCACAACTGAAGATGCGATTGTTTTTGAAACGCCGTTCACTTTGAGTGAGGTCATTTCATAGCCGCTATTGGTTGTAATCGCAAACGTTTTGTTTGTACCCCGTTCCATAACAACA
Source organism: Fibrobacter succinogenes (assembly GCA_020726425.1). Taxonomy (GTDB): domain Bacteria; phylum Fibrobacterota; class Chitinivibrionia; order Chitinivibrionales; family Chitinivibrionaceae; genus JAIFMU01. Next base: position 7,930 of record DYSA01000033.1, read on the forward strand.
GTTCCCGCAGGTGAAACAGATCCGCCAGCAGTGGACGTTACAAATACAGTGTCGTAAATAACCGGAATCACTTCAAATTCTACATTCAATGTATGGTTCGAAGAGATATTCGCAATGGTAATCGAGCTGACCGTTCCCTTTGCTGCGCCATCGAGAGTTACCGATTTGATACGATAGCCACTGTTTGGAGTGAACGTGTAGACCGGTGACGTGGTACGAAGAACAACGCTATTTCCCATTACTGATCCACCGGCTGTTTTGGTAACAGTCACGGTGTCATAGATAATTGGAATCAGTTCAAAGATCGTTTCGATCGTTACGTTTGCCGCAATATTTGTTACCGCATACGAACTGATCGCGCCTTTTGACACTCCATTCACTTTTACATCCGCAAGACGGTAACCCGCCGCAGGTGCAAAGGTGTAAGTCAGCGAAGAACCTTCGTAGATCGAAGAGTCACCCGGAGTAACGGTTCCATTTGCAAACGCAAGAACATCAACGAGATATTTCGGAATCGCCACAAACTGAGCTTCAACGGTCATTGCCGCCGCAACAGTATCGATTTTCAACGAAGCAACCGCGCCTTTTGAAACGCCATTTACTTTTACATCCGCAATACGATAACCAGCGTTCGCCGCGATTGCATAGGTAATCGAAGCACCTTCGCGAACCGTAGTTTTCCCCGCCGGAGTAATTGTTCCGCCGGTTGTTGCCGAGGCAGTCACGTCAAAGAACACCGCGTGGTCATCAATCGCAAAGGTTGCTTCCACAGTGTGGTTTTCAATAACGCGATTGAATGTCACTGTGTCAGCTGCACCAATTGATTTTCCATCAACACGAACATCTGCAATTTTATAGCCAGAATCAGGAATAATCACAAAGAACGTATCTTTTGTTTCGGTTACATGAATCATCCCCGAAGGTTTGATTGAACCGTGATTTTCAATAATATCCGCTGCACAAACGCCTTCGTCAACCCATGCGCCCCACGTATTTGCGCCGGGAGTTTCCGAAGCATACCATTTTGCACTCCATGTGTGAGCGTTATAGGTTACTTTTGAACCGCCTGAATAGGAAGTTCCACTTTCCCACAGAGGGTTTGGGCATACAGTCTTACCGACCACTGTTCCTACAACTGAAGCTGTAATTTTTTTCGATGTTGCTGTCGAAGGTGTTGGATAGGTATCCGGACACTCATCGGCAGTTGTGTTGAAATGGTATGAACCGTAGTTACAGGTTTTCACGAACCCTTCATCAACTGAACCGTCGCCATCGTTGTCCCATCCATCGGGAACTTCTGCGCCCGAAGCAGGCTGATTCCACTTAACAGTCGACCAACCGTTCATTTCTGAAATCGTTTTTGGATCTTTCATCCACTCGACCAACTGTTGAGCCGTCACGACCCACACACCCGGTTTCGCGAGATTGCGAATCAGGAAATCGTTAAGCGCTTTTGCATGAGCATCATCAGACAGCCAACCAGGATGCATAAAGAATCCCATTGGAGCACGATTACTACTGTACCGTGTGTCAAAAGTGTTGTTAAACATGGCAAGAAGATCAGCATAACCACCGGGAGGATCCATGTTGGCGATCAACTGCCCCGCATCGTTATGCCATCCCCACATAGGAATCTCCCACAATCCCGGATAGGTATTTTTGGGACCTTCTCCCACATCGTATGTTTGGGTTCCAAGTGAGTCGAAAGCGTAAGGGAAAATAAACGAACGAACATCTTTCGAATTGTGACCGATCTGTTCACCTACTGAAGATTCATAAGCGAATCCTTCCTCCCAAAGCACACGGAACGAATTATCGCTGTGAGCGAGGAACGGTGCGCGGAATCCATTGATTTTTTCCCGCGGGATCCGTGCAAGTTCAGAAAGTGTCGCACGACATCCGGTGATTTCAGCACGCCATTTGTCATACGAATCTGTAACCGCAGTTGTATGAGTCATCGTGTGCACCGCGATTTCACAACCCGCCGCATACCGTTGTTGAACAAGGTGATAATCGGTGTACTCAAGTGAAACATAGTACGTAAACGGAATTGGAGAACCGTTGGGGTTTTTGTGACCATACTTGAACACCTTGTTCGTATAGTCGTTCGACGGCTGGTGAAGCGCATCATCAAAAGTGATCAAAACGAACTGAGGACGCTCATTGGTAGGCATCGCATCAAGAATCGCTTTCAACTGGCTCATAGTTTTCGGGGTTACCTCTTTTTCCGCGTTCTCTTTAGAACACGCCGACAGGAGAAGTAGTGTAAGTGCAACCGCACCAAACAACAATCGTCTCATCAATCCTCCAGAAACAGTTAGTAGAAAATATTGCGAGCTGAAAATAGGTAAAAGATCGCGAGTTTACAACACAAGATGGAATATGTCAACTTTTTTTGAGAACAAGCTCATTTTAAAAGAGAAAGATCAGTGGAAATGGTGAGATTTATATGAGTTTAAATAAAAAATGTAAAGAATATCCGAAATCAATCACAAAAGAAAAAGCCAATGATCACAACCATTGGCTCACAATTGAGAAACAAAAGGATCTCATTACGCTTTCGATGCCACTAGAAAGAATCGCTCAAAAAGGGCACCGGTTTCCGGTCTATCAACCGATTCCAAAGGAAGGATTCTGATATTCGCAAATCCGCGAAACAAAAGTTTCGCTGAAAGTTCAACCGTGTCGAAGCCGTTGTGAGGAACTTTCTCTTCGCCGTGAAACGAACCATCTTCGCTGTTCAGATCACCGATAACCAACACCCCACCGGGCACCAAAAGTTTCGAAAAACGGTCAAAGGCGAGATCAATCTGTCCAATATGGTGAAAAGACATGTGCCCATAGATACAATCAAAGCGCAAATCGCCCAAATCGGCGTGAACAATGTCATTTTCGATCAGTGTGACATTCTCAATGGATGCTGTTTTCAGATGTTCACGAGCCGTTTTTACCGTGGCTGGCGAACTGTCCACAATAGTAATGGAGTTAACTGACTCGGCGAAATCACTGGCGATCAAACCAGTTCCGCCACCGACATCGAGAAGATTCATTTCGCTGTTTAACGGAATCTCTTTGCGAAATTGTCCCACAAAAGCGTGAAACATTTTTATGATACGAGGATTAAAGTTCCATTCGGTTGCACGGGTTTCAAAACGATCACTCATTTTCTTTTCCTTTTCCTTTTCCTTTTTCTTTGTTAGTTGTTACTGGAACAATAGTATTACTTCCAGACACAAAACGTATTCGATCAAGAAATGTATAAACGCCCGATCACATGACCGAGCGTTACAAAAAAATGAAATTAGTTTTACGTTTCAAAACAAGAACTTTAATTTCAAACTTGTTTCAGCCGTCCATGAAAATCCATGATTGTTATCGTAATGGTTATAATTATAACCACTGGTAGTATTGTAGTTTGACTCCCAGCGATTGCTGCCAGAACAATAGATATAATTTTCGGTATTCTCAACGTAAAACCCGAGGGAGTTCAGCAGTGATAATTCAACATATACGAACTTATATCCCAATGCGAATGAAACGGAAGGGCCACCCCATTCGTAATGATCTTTACTAATCCTCGAAAGGGTATTGCCATCAACTATTTCGCCATCGTACTGAACATCAGAGCTGTCAACTTCGTAGTATCGAAATCCTGTTTTTCCGCCCAATCCAATTTGAAAGATCTTTTTAAAATCCCACACCTTTTCGGTTACAACAAACCCTCCAATATAAGCGCGGGTTGTGCTGTCATTTTGCATTCCATCGGCGTTGTAAGTATCGAAATAGGTCGATCCATTGGGAGGATTTCCATGAAAAGTTACACCCAATCGGAATTTGCGAGAGATGAGCCATCCGAAATCAACTCCCATAGCTTTTACTGATGACGTTTCTGCTAATTTACTTGCTTTCGTAAGGGAAGCGCCGAGATAAAACCGAGTTCGCCGTTCATCGCCAAGATCCAGTTCCTGATTCTTCTTTGCAAGTACTTCCATCGAGTCTGAAAAGAAAATTTCGCCGTCATCTTTTTCTACAAAGTGATGTTTTCCCGTAGGCAAGTGAAGATCATGATCCCCTTTACCGTAGTGTTTTCCATCCACAAAAAGATCGTGTTTTCTGTTGTACATCTCCACTTCGACAGGATAGGTTGTTTCTTCGCGTTGCACAATAGGAGTTTGCGCTTGAACAACGGGCACAGTGGTGTACACAGATTGTGATGGTGAAGTTGCAGGGATTTCAAGTCCCACAAGTTCCGTGGCAATTGACGGCATAAGTTGGACAATTCCTTCGATCCCGCCATTGATATCACGTGATACAACAGTGGTGACATCTCCCTTGCCAACATCGATAACCCGAACGTTAAACATCAGCAATGTACCGACTTTTCCAATTGTTCCTGCGATAACACTTTGGACACCAAGCAACTGCCCCATTTCGACAAGACATGATTGTTCATCACATACGCCTGCTGCTTGAAACCCTTGTTCCTGCAGAATTGTATTCATCTCTTTTCTCTCGAGAATAGTCGCTTTCCCCGTGCGAAACAGTTCCACCGAAAGGCGATCCGCAATCAAACGAGACTCTTCAGGAGAAACGCCGCCTTCTGAAGTGATCGTGCTAATTGCATACCGATGCTTTGTTTGACTCAATAGTGGCGAGACAACAGAGAGAAGCAGTAAAAGAACCAATGAAAATGATTTTGTCGGAAACACACAAACCTCATAAACGTTAAAAATTATTATGCAAAGGAGAACAAAAATCGATGCTATTTTCAAATTGCATACAAATTGATCTGTTCTCAAATCAGCGCAGAAATATAGATTTTGGAAAGGTTCCTTTAATAGGTAATTCTGAGAATTTGCGGTAACAAAAACCGTAATAGAGGTACTGAGCAACTATACTTGAACAAAGAGTGAATTTCACAAATGAGGTAATTCGGTAACAGATCTTATTGATATAATAACAGCCTTCGACATAGATCTGAATCCACGCAAAGTGCGTCTGTTCTCTTGCCGTGGATTGTCAATAATACCGTCTCTGTGTGCCATGGTATTCTAACTCCAGCCTTACAGTACACTTCGGGGTATTCAACGGTACAACCAAATGATCATTTCACACAGAAATGAGAATCGAAATCCGTAAATCAGCTCATTTTTTTTAACGGTATAACTCATAATAATCCCGAATTTCTACAGATTTGAGTTCTCGTACTGCGAACAGGGAAATTTTCGTTCCTATCTCTCCAATTTCTCTACCAGACCTGCGATACTCATCTATAAACAGCACTCACATTGTCAT
>DYSA01000466.1 GCA_020726425.1 Fibrobacter succinogenes
ATTTAGCTTGAGCTCAAGCTGTGTATTAATCCATCGAAAGTAAGAACGCTGAAAACCAGCAAAGGACTGATTCAACTTCATTTGCTCATCAGCTATCACTTGTTTCGTTGATTCATGTGCCGCTTGCACCGCAAAAATCTGCTTCAGTGGAAAATCAAAACGCTGAGTAACACCGTAATTAAGCCGTTCTCTTCCTGAAAAGCCTTCGCCGCGAGGAATGTCATCCCATTTCAAAGAAACTTCAGGCTCAGCAAATCGAGCCTCACTCGACTCTTGCGCTTGTGCTGCTGCAATGCGCGCTTTCGCAGCGAGAGTTTCAGGAGAGTGCTCAAAAAATCCTTGCTTCAAGACTGGCAAAGTCAGTAGTGGCATTTCTGCCGGTTGTGCAAATATACTGACGAAGAAAAATACAAAGATGGCTATGGTTCTCTTCATAAAAACTCCTCATGCGCAAAGCGCACACAGGTTCAGCTTGCACCATAACCAAAAGTTATGGCGACAACTTTGCGGGAGTTTTTAAGAAATGAAGCGAGCTTGACTGATAAAGACCGGTGGAGCATGCGCTGGAGGCACAATGTAATCAGGATAAATATTGAAAACAAAAGATTTTGGCGTTGAAAAAACATACACCACAAAATACGCGGGCTGAGCAGAATCCAGATGAGAACTCTGGCTTAATTCCATCGTGGGAATTTGGGCGATCGTATCGCAGTGCACACATGTTGATTGCAAACGTTCAGCCACAAGTGGTGTGTGCGTTTGGGGACAGCAACCATGTGAACTCACGCTCTCAACCTGAGGCACAGGTGCACAAAAACACGGCGCTTGCGCCAAAAGCACAAGAGCAACAAGAAAACACGTACGCTTCACCTTCACTGAAAACAACAGCCTCATTCGTGTATAATAGTCCAACTTCTCCTTGAAAGGAACGTTATTTTCCATCAATGTCTTAATCAACTGTTTTTATTGCCTTTTTCTACAATCTCAGTAACACATCTCCAAAAAGAGATGTAGTTCCAAAGTAAGAATGTCCTCTCCAAAAAGAGATGTAGTTCCAAAGTAAGAATGTCCTCCCTTAATTCCCACGGTAAAATGTCCTCCCCCCTCTGAAGTAGGTGGTTTTCTGTAAACACCCGATAAGCCTTGTATGATGGGGATTGGAGGGTTTTATGAGGATGGAGGCATTCATGAAGGCAGTCAAACGAGCAGAAGTTCTGCATGAGATTGATGCAGGCAGGATGACGAGCTCTGAAGCGGCGCAGCTGATGAAGTTATCTCGAAGGCACGTGCGTCGTCTGCGCCGCAAGCTGGAACAGCATGGCACCGCGGGTTTGTGCTTTCAACGTGAACACCGCTCACCGCAGTGCGTGTCTGATCTGGAACGTGCACAGATTCTTGCACTACGTCGAGAACCATATCGTGCGCTGAACTTGTCGCACTTTCGTGATCGCTTGAAGGAAGTGCACGGCATTCATCGCAGCCATGAGTTTTATCGCACCTTGTTTTTGCAAGAGAAGCTCGTCGATCGTGTCCAGAAGCGCAAGAAGAAGCACCGCAAGCGCTTCGAAGCGCCACGCCCTGGGATTCTTATTCAACGCGATACTTCGATTCATCTCTGGGTGCCAGGAGCCAAGCAAGCTTGGCGCTTGATTGTCGATCTTGACGATCACTCGCGCTTTATCACTGCTGCATTGTTTTCACATCACGATGATGTGCTCTCCAACATGGAAGTCAGCTGGATGAGCATCTCCAGCAAAGGCACGCCATTTGCGTATTACACGGACAACAATCCGATCTACAATCCGCTCAACAAAAAACCAAAGTGTGGCATGTACACGTTCTACCGCATGCGTAGCAAAGAAGAACAGGACACCATTTCGCAATGGAAACGTGCGGTCAAAGAACTCGGCATTGAATGTATTCACAGCACGCCGTATCAACCGCAGGGCAAGGGCAAAATCGAACGCTTATTCAGATTCATGCAAGATCGTCTCGTCAATGAACTGATCTTGAGCAAGGTCACCACGATCGACGAAGCCAACAAAATCCTGCAACGCTGGGTTGCTTGGTACAACACCTGTCATGTGCACAGTGTGACCAAAGAAGTTCCTGCAGCACGCATCAAGAACAACTCAGCTTTCAGCAAGCTACCGAAAAAGATCAATCTCGAGAACATTTTCTGCATCAAGCACACGAGACTCGTGAAGGCCGACAACACAATCTCTTTCGAAGGCAAAACCTACCAAATCGAGCGCAACGCCCATCGCATCAGCTACGCCAAAGCGCAGGTCGAAATACGAATCAACTTGGCAAGAAAGCTCAAAATATACTACCAGAACCATGAAATTGGGGCGTTTTTGTATAAACTGAAAGAATTCAAGAGCTTACCAACGGGGGAGGACATTTTACCGTTGTACTAAAGGCGGACATTCTACCGTGGGAGTAACAAAA
>DYSA01000001.1 GCA_020726425.1 Fibrobacter succinogenes
TGGTCATGTAATTGAATAATTCCGTGGAAATGGTTGGGCATGATGACGAACCAATCGAGAGTAACATTTTTCCGCGATGTTTCGGTTTTGATCCATTCATCACGAACGATCTGACCGAATTGATTTGGAATCATTTTCCCGTTCGAAATTGAACCAAAAAGATGATGATGATGTTCAGTACAGATCGTGACGAAATAGAATCCCGGTCGTGTATAATCTCTTCCTTGCAGGCGTATTGATTTTCGATATCCCATATTTCCCCCTTTTCTTTTTAAATGGTACCCCCATTCTTTTCAATAAATCAATGTTTTTGTGTAGGGGCACGGCGTGCCGTGCCCATTTTTGTGTAGGGGCACGGCGTGCCGTGCCCAATTAACGTGCGACGATTTGAATTTTAAACGAAAATTGAACATGTGTAGGGGCACGGCGAGCCGTGCCCAATTGTGCTATAAAATAAAAATGAACATGTGAAATGGTACGGGGGATATACCACCCTTAAAAACGAAAAGGTCACGGCACGCCGTGACCCTACACAATTTCTGAATAACGCAGATTATTTCAATTTTACCGTACGCTCTTCAACAGCAATACGTCCCTCTTTTTTCAGACCGTAAAGAACACTGAACAGGTCAGTTTCGGTCACTTCAAGACCTTTCGCTTTTACAGCCGCAAGGATCGCATCAACAGTAGACTCTTTGGTCGCCGCGAGAGCTTCCATAGTGATCTTTTCGTAGGTGTATTCGATACGACCTTCGTTTTTCATCAGTTCGGTGTGCATGATCTGCACTTTTTTACCGATTGAAGAAAGAACGTGTTCGTAGGCGATTTCACCTTTTACGTAGGTCGCGTTTTTGTCTTCGGTTCCAGAGTTACGCATGAACAGAACACCGAGAAGTTTTTCACCGCTCATAACGTTAACATAGAGAACGTTTGGATCTTCTTTGTCTTCGATTTTGAGCGTCGTGTCAGCCGGAAGAGTTCCTGCCGCTTTCGCCGCCGCAACTTCAGCTTCAACAAGAGCGATGTCTCTGTTCCACACCGCTGATCCACGGAAGTGTTTGGTTTTGTCAACGAAGAACACATAGAATGTTTTCGAGAAACCAGGTTCGAACGGTTCAAGAATTCGTTCTTCGGTAAGGTTGAGCGATTTAACTGCCGCAAGAGCTACAAGTCCGGTAAGAAGTCCAACTCCTGAGAGAAGAACTTTTTCAACGCCGTTGTTATCTTTAACTTTGATTGGGAAAATCAGGTGGCCCGAGATTTCCAGACCAACAACCACTTCGCCATCAGGGAAGTTACCGATCCATTTATCACCAACAGAAACAACGCGAGTGTTGAGTCCAAGGTTTTTCGCCGCCGCTGAAGCAGTCATAATGTCTGATTCGATCGTTGAAAGGAACCAGTAATCTTTTGCGTTGAGTCCCTGTTTTTTGATCAGGTATTCGGCAAGAATGTATCCGCATTTGTCACCATCGAGAACATGAACATCGTCGTTCTTTTTGTCGTAATACATAAGGAAACCACGGTCACCGTCACCATCAACCGGAATCCCCCACACTTTTCCTTCAGGATTTGTACGACCTTTGTCAAACATCTCTTTCACGAACGCGATATGAGAATCGTACTCGGTTCCTTTGAACAGTTCAGTTCCTTCGATTTCCGCAACACCACATGAACGGTTGATATTGTCACCGCTTGGAGTTTCGTTACGGCTTGTGTAGTTCGCGTCGAGTTTGTCGAGCACTTTACGACCGATAATATCAGTCGCACCGTTTGCAGTATCGAGAACGAGAATCGAATCAGCAAGAGCTTCTTTCATGTTTTCAGGAAGAACTGAAAGCATCCATTCAACTGAATCGTTTTCACAGTCGAGATCGGTTGATTTCGCTGAAGGTTCAGGCATTTTTTCAAGACGGCAGTAGTTGAACATGAGAGCAGAAAGAACGTAGTCTCCAAGTGCACCTTCAGGAAGAAGTTTTGCACCATCGATGAAAAACTTGATACCGTTCTGGTTCGAAGGGTTGTGAGAAGCAGTCAAACATGCTCCACCACGGTGTCCAAGCTGAAGCATTTCCCATGGGATAATCGCGGTTGGAACAACACCGGTGTCGATTACGTTAAGTCCTGCACGGGTGAATCCATCTTTAACCGCGTTGTTGAGTTTCCAGTCGTATGCAAGGTCACGACCATCGTTACCGATAACAACCGTTTCGCCCGCTTTGATCACGCCTTCGTTTTTGAGCATTGTCGCATACGCGAATGACGTTGTTGATACGAGTTCCGGGGTGAACGCGTTGTCTTTAAGAAGAGCTGTAATAAAATCAACGTTTGAATCAAGAACAACTTTACCACGGATACCGTCGGTTCCCATGAAATTCACGCGAGCCATCATGATAGCAGTTTCAATACGAGCCGCTTCAGGCTGGTCAGATCCAACATAGAGTTGAACCGCTTTTGAAAAATCAACAAGAACTGCTGTTTTGTAGTTTTTAAGGAAATCAGATTTGAGAAGAGCGTTCATCGCATCCGCATCTTTGTCCGCAAAAAGTTCTGCGTTTGATTCATCCGCAAGAAGTTTACCGGTGGCAAGTGTTCCGATAACGAATTTCTTTGAAGCAACAAGTGCTTCAAGTGATGCTTTGTTGTCAGCAATAATCTGGTTGAATGTAGAAAGCTGCATTCGATCCCCTTTATACTATTGGTTAAAAATTTTTGATGCCATAAAATAGTAAAAGATCGCCCTTTCGAGCGATCCTTATATTTATCGATTCTCTCAATAGTTAGTGATGCGAAGCGGCCACCATTTTTTCTTCAAGCTCACCAAGTTCGTCAGTGCGATCGGCATGCCAGTTTTCAATATCACCAGTGGCAATCGCCTGAGTACACCGTTCGATCGAATGCAGTTCGTTTACCACAAATCGCCACAACATAATTGAACCTCCAACCGTACAGATCGAAGCGGCAATTAAGAGATACGCCACCATCATATTGTATGGGACAAAAGTGATAATCATAATCACCATAGCAATAATACCGGCGTGAATAATAAGAAGTGGAAGAAGCACTTCTCGCTTTAAAGTTTGTTTCATATTTACCCCCATCGTTTCGTTTAATGAGATTCTACCCCATAAGAAATGAACAATCAAGATTTATTTCAACTTTTTTCTTGCATCACAAAACATCTGATTCTATATTTACGCCGTTATAAGACAGGGGCATAGTTCAGCTGGTAGAACACCAGATTCTGGTTCTGGGTGTCATGGGTTCGAATCCTGTTGCCCCTGCCAAAAAGAGATCTTCAAATTTTGAAGATCTCTTTTTTTATTTACACCCCATAAACACTGATCCGATGCGTATTTTAGGGAGAATTTCAAACGGTTGCGGGGCGATTCATGAAACACTTACTAGCGGCACTACTGATTTCATCTCTTTCCTATGGGGAAACTCTTATTTCCGGCATCATCACCCAAAATGCGTGGTGGACAAAAGATAAAAGCCCATATATTATTACCAACGATGTAGTAATCGCAGAAACCGCTCGATTGGTAATTGACCCCGGCGTTGAAATTATCGTTGAAAAACCACTGCAAATCCCAAAAGATATTGTGCAACTAAGCAGTGCAGATACATTTGGTGTTACCATTCGCGTGCTCGGTGCTCTTCGATGCAACGGAAAACCTGACATGCCCATCATTTTTCGCGGTCGTTATATCTCAAAAGGCGACGAATACACACACTGGGAAGGACTCATACTTAATTCTTCCAGAAGCAATGAAATTTCCATTAGCTACACATTTGTCCACAATGCTTCAACAGGAATAACCGTTCAGCGCGGAACACCACTGATCCGAAATTTTCTCGCAGAGCGCAATAACATCGGAATCAAAACAATGACTAGCGCTTCTCCAAGAATCGTGAATGCACTGTTCACGGATAACTTTTTTGCCGGAATTCGCATCGAAAAGGCGAACCCAGAGATTTTCAACTCAATCTTTTACAACAATCGTAACATCGGAATTTACAGTGATAGAGTCTCAAAAGTTTCAATTCTCAACTGTGGCTTTTATAAAAATGGAGACAAATCATTTGTCGGTTGCACTCCAGAGTTGGGTGTAATGAGTAAAAAGAATAAAAATGGAGATTCAACCGATGTGTTCGGAAATCTTACAATAAATCCGATGTTCACAGGATCTCAAGCGGAAGCCGTTGCAGTTAAAACAAAACTCAATAAACTGCAAGAAAGCACGATTAAATCTCCCGATCCGAAGCGAATTAAAGATATCCAAACACCAACGAAACATGGAACTGATCGAGTATTTTACCTTTCAAAACATTCACCCTACGTAAATGCAGGTCATCCTGCTGGTAAATTCAAAGAACCTGATGGTTCACTCCCAGACCTTGGGTTATGGGGCGGTCCGGAATTCCTTCAATTTTGAAAGTAGAAAACTATGAAACAAATACTGTTAGCACTCTCTATTGTTACGGCAACTCTCGCAACTGAAAACTTTACAACTTCGCTCACTACAGCACAACAAGCAAGGCTTGATTCTGTAGCAAAGACGTTTTCATTGAGCGATGGCTGTAAGGGAACAATGTCTCAGACTCGCAAAATATTTGCTTGTCCCGAAGCGGCCACGTTTTACAATTATGCAGCATGGTATGCAAAGGAAGACAAACCTGCGGACTATATTATCGACAAACTGAGACAGCACAATCAGACTTACTACACACCCAAAAAATACACAATTACCTCTTCCTCAATTCAGACTGCGGGAGATCTCAACTCACCCATTTCAATTGTTGCTTATGTAACCTCTGACTGTCCGCATTGTAAAAAGGTTGGAATCCCACTGCACGATCTCGTTGTTGGTCCATACAAAGGGAAAGCATCATTTCAAATTAAACCAATTCATCAACATATTGGAGACTACGCCCTCCTAGCAGCAGCCGAACAGGGGAAAGCGTGGGAACTGTTTGAAGCATACGGTAATATTGACGGAAGAATGGATGAAGATGCGGTTATTAAAGCGGCGACTGCAGCAAAACTCGATGTTGCAAAACTTAAAAAAAGTGTAAACACAAAAACTGAAATCTATAAAAAGCAAATCGACAAAAACTATGTTGAAGCCAAAAAGAATGATTTGAACTTCACACCTACTCTCTATTTCAACGGCTACATGTACGGATCAAACAAACATCCGATATGGGTTATGGAGTATATCGACTATCTACTGAGAACAAAGAAATTCATGAAATAATTTTTTTATGAGCCATTCGAATAAAGCAGACGCACTGGTACCACGGAAATTTCTTCGTGGTCAGTGTTCTTAGAAGTTCTTGAAATGCTTTCTCACGAGTCTCTGCACCATACAACGTCTCAATCACATCACCCAACGATGATCTATCCGGTTCAATCCGAAACCAGTTCTGTATACTTTTGCGAGTAAACGAATCAGTTAAAAGCATTTTTTCTTTATGAATCGAACATTCAAGTTCTGTAATTGATTCCAATCGAGTAATTAACTGCAATATCGAATCAGCACCAGTTTTACTGTAGATATAGTTCTCGGCATCACTCACTACTGTTTTAAGATATGGATCATCAATGCACTCCGCAAGCGATGTACTCTCCGTGGAAAGTTGTTCGGCTAAAATGATTTCACCACTATTTGCGAGCAATCCCTTTAACTCCCCAAGTTCAGCTTCACTTTTTAAAATTGATAGATAGTTACGTCCAATGATGCGATCAAAAGTGACAGGGCCTTTACCGTGCACAGTAATAGTTTCGCTTATTCGTTCCTTTCCATTAAGAAGAAGTTCTGGTTGTTGAAACTGATCATAGGAAGACAAATGAGGCTTAACCAACGACAAATCTGAAGGTGTGCGAACAATTGACCAAACTCCACCGGTACTCGATCTCCGAACTGCTTCTACGGTTAAAAACCCAGACTGACAATTGAGATCAAGAACTAAGGAATCTTTTGAAATTAAAGCGTATTCAAACAAAAGTGACCGCAATGTTTCAAAGTACCCACCACGAGACTCACCGGTACGCTGCTCCCATCCTCCATAAGCTCCACCTTTCCAGAGAAAGGTGTCATTTCGTGAAGCGTCAGCTATCGTTGCAATCTGAATTTCTCGATTTCGAATCACCCGTTCACGGATGTTCTTTTCATATCCTTGATCTGAGGGATTATAAAAAACCTTGCCTTGAAGCTCCGAAGGGAGATATTGCTGAGCAACCCAGTGATCCCTGAATGCATGAGGATACAAATACCCTTCACCGTGACCGAGCGCGTCTCGATCACGGGAACTATCTTTAAGGTGATCAGGAACATCACCCTTACTCTCATTTTCGATTGATTTTAGGGCATCAAATAAGGATAACGTGGTATTACTCTTAGGAGCTGTAGCGAGATAAAGACAAGCTTGCGATAAGGGAAAACGCCCCTCGGGCATACCAATAAAATCAAATGATTGCGAAGCAGCGATCACCACCCCAAGTGCCTGCGGATCAGCGAGACCAATATCTTCAGAGGCGAATACTACCATTCGTCTAAATATGAACCGCGGATCTTCTCCCGCGTAAATCATCTTCGCGAGCCAATACAACGCAGCATCAGGATCACTGCCACGGAGTGATTTTATAAATGCTGATATTATATCATAATGAGAGTCTCCATCTTTGTCGTATAAAACGGCCTTCTGCTGAATAGACTCTTCAACAATAGATTCAGTTATGTGAATAATCCCGACTTCATTATGAACCGTAGTTTCCACGGCAAGTTCGAGTGCATTGAGCACTGAGCGGGCATCACCATTCGCAGAGCGACAAAGATGAAGTAATGCGATATCGTCGATTTCTACTTTGCGGCACCCATATCCTCTAACTGTGTCATCCAATGCCATTTTTACGACAGATCGAAGATCATTTTCATCAAGAATTCTCAGTTGGAAAATTCGTGAACGAGATACTAGGGCTTTGTTTACCTCGAAAAATGGATTCTCTGTTGTTGCGCCAATTAGTGTAATCGTTCCATTTTCAACATGAGGTAAAAGTGCATCTTGCTGTGATTTATTAAAACGATGTACTTCATCTACAAATAAAATCGTTTTTCGACTATATAGTTTCAATGTAGTTTGTGCTTTATCAATTGATTCGCGAATGTCTTTCACACCTGCAAGAACAGCATTAATCGATATAAATTCGGAACGAGTTGTATTCGCAATAATTCGAGCGAGTGTAGTTTTTCCAGAACCGGGAGGTCCATAAAGAATAATACTGGAAAGTTGGTCAATCTCTATTGCTCGACGAAGTAACCGGCCTCTTCCGACTATATGTTCTTGTCCGACAAATTGATCAAGAGTTTGCGGCCGCATCCGATCTGCAAGGGGAGCTTTCTTTTTCAGTTGCTCCGAAGTACCATACTCGAATAGATCCATATCTCTCCCAAAATAAAAAAAGGCAGAGGTTGTGCCTCTGCCAAAATATACTCAATCAAATCAGATTAGTTTTCTGTTGCTCCAGAACTCTTTTTTTGCGATTCAATCATAACATTTAAAGCAGTCGTTTTCAAAATGTGAGGAGTAACAAAGATAACCAAGTCTTTCTTCACATTTTTGTTGAGATCATATTTAAAGAGATAACCAAGTATTGGAATATCTTTCAAAAATGGTATTCCACCTTCAGAATGTTGCTGGTCATCACTGGTCAAACCGGCAATAACGACGGTTTCTCCATCCTTAACAACAACTTCCGTTTCAGCACCCTGTTCGTTAATGATAGGTCCTTGGTCGGTCATTTCGTAAGATTTCTTAGTTGGTTTCAACTCCATTTTCACTCGACCATCGCCTGTAATTCGAGGAGTTACTATCAATTCTGTACCTGCATCGATCATCTGAATTTTGGTATTTCCCGCATAATCAAGGCTTGAAACAGGAATACGACTTCCCATAAAAATTTTGGCTTCTTTGTTTTCAACAGTAGTGATCTGTGGCTCGGCAATTACTTCACTGTTATTCTCAGTAAAGAGATAATCTAAAGCAATTGAGAAACCACGTTGATCGAGAATACCATAAGTAGCTTTTTCAAGGCCAGCAACTTTTGCATTCGGTAAATGAGTAACCTGCGCACCTGAAGCTTTATCAAAGAAACTCCACTGAATCCCCATATCTTTTTGATCCCCAGAACCAACCTCTACAATTTTAGTCGATATTGTGATCTGAAGCATCTCACGGTCAAGAGAATCGATCATAGAACGAATTCTATCAAGATTTTTGGGAAGTTCATCAATGATAAGAGAATTTGTATGCTCTACCACTGTCACTTTTCCTCTTTCAGAGAGCAATCCCATTACTGGAGCTTGCATATCTTTTGCCGTAGTATTCTTAAGTTTGATCATCACTTTTTCAAGTGCTTCTAAACTTTCAAGATTACGAACTCCCTGAGCTTTTTGAACCTGTTTTGCAATATACCCAGTCTCAGTCATAACATAGATATATTTGTTCTCTTGCTCGTAATAGAGTCCTTTCATTTTACAAATAACATCAAATACTTCTCTCCACGATTTTTCGCGGAGTGAAACGGTGATTTTACCGGTAACTTCTGGATCAAGAACTATATCTGTCCCACTCACTTTGGAGATATGATCGAATACAGAATTAAGAGTGGCATCTTGCCATTCCCATTTTGCAAATTTCTTCTGTGAAGAGCCATTAAGTGACTGATTCCCAATAATCGAAATTGGAATCAGTAGAGCCACTACCAAAAGTGACACAAAAACGGTAATTCTTTTTGTACTCATAGTGTTAGACCTACTCTTTCTTAACCAGTAATTCTTTCTCAATTGTATACGTAAAGTCCGATTCCTGCATGAGGAAGACCACTTTACGTTCATAAATCTTTAATAATTTTCCATTTTCAACTTTTTCACCCACTCGCATTGAGAAAGAGAGTGTCTTCCCATTTACAACTTCATCAAAAAGTGCAATTCCATCACGTGGATCATAAATTACGCCCACAAGCGTTAACTTATCAACCTTCGGCATTTTTGGTTTCACAAAGTTAGTCGACGTCAATGGTAAGAATGGATCACGGCCCATTTTCTTATATGGCTTGATTTGAACAACTTCTTTTGGAGCTGAAGCACTATCTTGTTTTGCAACATTTCCATTTTGTTTCGCAGAAGCTGAATCGAGCTTAAACCCACTTTTCTGTTTATCATTGAGTAGCGGATCAGAACCGGGACTGTTAAACTCGTCAACTACAGGTTTTGCTTTTACAGCACTCGAGTTATGAATTGCATCCCATTGAGCTACAGTAATACGAGTACTGTCCTGAGCCATTTTTGTACTCACAAACGCTTCTTCACCAGATTCTAGTCGAATTTTGAACCATTCACCATCTTTAGATTCAGAAACAAAACGTGCACCAAAGGCAAATTTACCGATAATATTCGAAGAACTAGTTGTAACCGGAGTTCTGCGAATATTCACATTGTCTTTAATAAGATACACAACAGAAGTTACCGCTGCATTGCTAGTAGAATTCGACGCATCTGCAGTAACAACAACTTTGGGGGTCTTTACAACATACTTATATGTCTTTGCTTTACTGACCCCCATCACTACAGGCACTTCATATTCTCTTGTGTCAGAAAAAACTAAAGAAATTAAATTTTCAGAAATTGATGCAAAAGAATAATTTCCATCTTTACTCTTAAAGTATAAATGAAGCAATCCATCTTTAGAAACACGAGAAGAATCAACAAGATAACTAACAGGGAACTTATTTTTTAAAGTTCCTAATTTCAGTGCTGTTCCAAAGTCGACAGAAATCCCTTTTTCATCCCGAATTACTTTCGCACTATTCAGCGTGCTTCCGCTTATAGTTACAAACTCTAATCCATCACGATTTACAATAGAAATTTCATTTACAATCGGTTGTTTAGCAACAATCGAATCCCCTGCAGCTACATTTTTTTTTACAGAGTCTTTCGCACTTGTAACAGGTGCAGTTGAAACAGGTGCTTTAGAGTTAGATTCACCCACAAAAAGTACATTATCAAAAGCTTCTGATTTTGAAGGTGATATCAACAAAAGAAACCGTGTTTTTGTGAATTTCTTCTGCATATCTTCAATAGACAAACGGAAATTATAAAAAACTAGTTGGGCGACACCGTTACTGTTTGTACTAGCTATTGAGTCAGCCCAATACTTCTTTCCGAGCGAATATGTTTTAGCATACGAAGAGCTTACACCTGAACCCGGGATATTTATTGTCAGATTACCATCGATCAGTTCAACATGAACTGTCGGTTCTTTGGTAACATTATCGATTGACAAAATTACTCCGCGCTCTCCTGACACTAACCGGTAACTTGGAACACCTAATGCTGTCGTAACAGAAATCAACAGAACAAGGAGCGATAGGTTTTGTAACATTTTCATGGCTGCTCCTGTACAGGTGTAGGGTTTTTAGAAGAATATGTAGAGATCTTGAACTTTGTAATTACACTATTCACTTGATCATTGTATTCTTCTGAAATATCTAAGGATTGATAATTAGTAATATCAGAAGCCATCACACTGCTTGGCTTGAGACTCAAGCTTCCAACATTAACAATCAGATCAAAACGAGCAAGCGCTTCGAAAAAAGTTCCCAGCTTATGATATGCTCCAAGTAATTCAATTTCATAATTGTGTTCAATGTAATATTCCTGAACAACTTCACCTAGAGGTTTAAAGTTGATCACCATTAATTCATTATCACGAGCCATTTTGGTAATGTTGTTAATCAACGAAGGGGTGTCTGCACTATCAGGAAATACAGCTTCAAGTGCCGTTAACTCCGTACGCAAATTCGCAACCGCAATACGTAATTTCTCAAGCTGTGGTTTCAACTGAAGGATCTTATTAAGCTCTTGCTGTTTTTCATCCCGCACCGAAATCGCAGACTTTAACTTTACAGTATTTTCTTTTATCTGGAGCCAGTAAATTGCACCGGAAATTATCAAACCCATAAGAATTATCGCAATAACTTGCTGAACTTTCTTATCGGAGAAATCTATGTTTTTCAAATCCATTTTTTCAAAGACTCCTACTTAGATGTCTGAAGTGAATCAGTGGGCGTTACAACTGGCGCTGCTACAGGTAGCATTGATGCATGTAAACCTTGATTAACCGTAAACGTTAATAAAGAACCTGTAGCATCTTTCCCTTTAACCTCAACAAGACTAACCGAACTTACCAGTGGATTGTTCATGAGCTGAACCATAAATTGTCCAACCTCACCAAATGCCATAGTTTCACCTGTAATTTTGACACTCGAGCCTTCTTCGGCAATTTCAGTTATCCAGCTATTCGCAGGCAACTCAGTACAGTACAATTCAAGGAGTCTAACCCATTTGTCACGCACAACGCTGATCTGTTTTAGACCAGTAATTTTACGCTCCATTGCCTGTTGCTCGACACCCAAGTCTTCAATTTCTTTTTTGATTGTACCATTAGCTGCAATCTGAGACTCAATATTTGTCGTTTCGTGCTCAGCTTTCTTAACACTGCCAACTAAAATTGTATTCCACATTATCATCGCTGTAATCATTACACTGGAGATCACAACAGGAATGAGGACATCTTTCTTAATGGTAAACTTTCTCGTACGTACACGATACTCGTGAGGTATGAGATTAATCTCAATCTTTTCTACCATTAATACACCTCCCGCAGTGAAAGACCAACTGCTACTGAAAGTAGTGCAGATATTTTCGATGGATCAATTGCGCCAAAAAGGTCTTGGTCATACTTCAAGAAACTAAAAGGATTTGACCGAACGACAGTAGTATCAAAACGATCACTTAAATACGTGATAATATTAGGCACATACGCACCGCCACCACAGATTACAATTTTATCAATAGACAGCACGTCTTCGGTTTTCTTAAAGTACGAGAACGCCATATCGAAACTCGACCCAAAATCATCCAAGATAACGGACATTGTATTCTGGAAATCTTCATCACTCACACCGGGAATTTTTTTACCATGTAGCAACGAAATCGCATCTTGCTCTGGTATTTTCAATTGCTTTTGAAGTGTAGTAATGAAAAAACTATTTGCAGTATTAATTTCTCGAGAAGAGTGATACAGGCCATCTTTAATAAAGATAACGCGACAGCCACTATATCCGATATCCATAAGCACGAGAGTACCAAGGGCAACTTCGGAATAGCTCTCCATTGCATAGCAATTGTTGAACGCATAGGTACCAACATCTACGGCAACAGTTCTAAGCCCGGCATCATACAACGCGTCGATATATTTTTGCATCATTTGATTACGCGCTGCAACGAGAAGTACCTCAACTTCGTTTCTTTCAGGAAACTGCCGAAGTATTTTATAGGAGATTGTTATATCTTCAGCATCGAATGGACTGCGCTGACTTGCTTCCCATAAAATAGTGTCCGCAATATTTTCATTCGGTTCTATCTTGAAAATGAGTTTATCACTCAGAATCCCCTGTCCACCCAATGAAATTACCACATCAACTATAGAGGGGTCACACTGATCAACCAATGTTGTTACTTCCTCAACAAAAGCTTCAGGATCTTTAATATCGCCGTTCTCAACAATACCCGGTCGAAGCTCTTTCACTCCAACGGCAGTGAGATGCCATTCTCCACCTTCGATCTGTATTTCTACAATCTTGATCGAACGACTTCCGATATCCAGCCCCACGCGGGAGCGCTTTTTTTTAAAACGTTCTAAGAGACCCATAACGCTACTCTCACAATTTAACGTATAACTTCGATAATATACAAATAGCTCACTCAAAAAGAGCTATTTATTCCGTTACTGAGCCGCACCCCATACAGTATCCTGTTCAACAACGTTCCTAACTAACCTAAATTTCTTAAGTTGAACAACATCTTCGCCCCCAACAACTCCTGTTGAGTTTACAGAGACGAGTAGTGTATCACCAAGAAATTCCTTATTTACAATAACTTCATAAGAACCACTTCCGATAACATTTTTCGGAATAGAACGAAATTTTTCAGATACCATCCCTTCAAGCCCATCTAAATTTGCCATGGCATCCTGAAAGCCCAAATCGCTTAAGTGTGTAGCTGCTAACCGATTTTCCCGTTTCGTATCTGACAGTTTTTTGGTTACGATAACCAATGTGAGACCAATAACGATCACCGACACAACGATTCCCAAAATCACCGGCAAAAGAGACAACCCTTTATTTTTCATAACACCTACTCTTTATGGTACGGGTGATTATTGCAAATCGATAATCCTCTGTAAATCTGTTCGGCAAAAACCAGTTTACAGAGTTTGTACGGGAATGTCAACGGCGAAAGGCTTAAAAGTAATTCGGAGTCATTTTTAATTTCTTTTGCCAGTCCAAAGGCAGATCCAATTATGAACAGCAACTCACGACTTTCATCAGATACTTTTTGCAGAAATCCAGCAAATTCATAACTGGTAAGCAGTTTTCCTTCTTCTCCAAGTGCTACTACACAAGTATTTGTTGTCATGTACTTCCTAATCAACTTAGCTTCGCGTGCCAAAATCACTTCGATTGGATCTTTAGAAGAATCAGAGGACTTAAGAGAAATAAATTCCACAGTCGCCCACAAGCGACTCATCTTTACAAAGCGGTCTATCTCTGCTGAATATGTTTCTCCGGACGATTTTCCGAAATTTACTACTTTAATTTTTAAGTTCATTAAAATTCACGTGAAGTTGTTCTCTCTGTTTTTCAAATATGTGCCGAACAATAGCATCAGAGTCCGCACGATTTATATCTTTAAATTCTACATGGTGTTTATATCGAACGTCACCTCTTCGCTCGCGCTTAACTACTCCAATAACTTCACCTTTAAGCACATATTTTTTACCTGCGAGAGTAAAAGAGAGTGATAAGCGATCTTCTTTTTTTAACTCTTCATCCGCAATAAATGCCATGCCCCCACCACTAATATCGAGCATTGCACAGTTTTCAATAAGGGCGCCAAGAGGTGCATTCTTCGTAGATTTTGTTCGATGTAACAAACGACACTGCAATGGCAAATCAACTTGCATTCGAACAAAGTCCCGAAATTGCTGGCGATCAAAACTATTTGTATGGGGCACCTGTATTATGTGTGACACATCATCAACATCCAACACGTCTACAGGAATTGTGTATACACCATCACCAGTTCGAGTGTATTGAATAAATAATTTTTGAGATACTTCAGGCTTAAACGATGCATTCTCTGGTCGATACCTTATTGAAAGTGCTAATTCTGTGCTTTCAAGTGAAATGGCATCTGTGATTCGATTATTATGGTCTATAGCTGAGACAAGATCAAATTGCTGCCCGACTTCAATATTTCGCGTAGAACTCATGGCTATCTCGCGAAGTAATGCATCATACCCCAATTTCTTGCGTATTGTTCTAATCAAAACAGTAGAAGCTTCTGCTTTTGCAGTAAATCCCCATTTGCCAATCAACTCAGCACACTCGTTAGCAACTGCCTCTTCAAAAATCGAAACAGATTGAAAAACTGCAGGATATGTAACTACTTTAATTTTTTTTAAATAGTTCCGAAGCGAAAACACCTCATTGGCACTTAGTCCAAATCGTTCACACTGACGGAGAAATTGGTGCTCTGAGTGCTGCTCTTGTGTTCGCTTTCGTTGTTTTTCTTGATATGAGATGAAAATTAGTACGAAGATAATAAGTAGAATAAACATAGCAAAAACAAATGAGATGAGAAAAGGAGATGCAACAGGCATATCGATATCATTAATACGCGTTGAAACTTGAGAATACAGAGTACTCCAATTAACAAAGAGTAAAAACAACAAAGTTCTCATGATAGACGTTTCTCATTTCAGTTAAGCTCTTTACTAAAATAGTAAAATACTTGTTAGATTCCCGATTTTTTACATAATCCCTATTTATTTATACAATATGCGAGAGCAGACCGAAGTGATGTAGGTATCGATTCATCGAGACACGCTTTAAAATGCAATTCATCCAAAACCGTTTCAACCTGTTCGTTAAGTAGAACCATAAATGTTCCGTCCAACTCATCATCACAAACCGGTGGCAAACAAAACCGATTCACATCGCGACTGAAAAATGATCGACAGGTTAGCGGACGAACGGGATATACAATACATT
Organism: Fibrobacter succinogenes; assembly: GCA_020726425.1. Taxonomy (GTDB): domain Bacteria; phylum Fibrobacterota; class Chitinivibrionia; order Chitinivibrionales; family Chitinivibrionaceae; genus JAIFMU01. Next base: position 15,182 of record DYSA01000001.1, read on the forward strand.
TCCCTTCGGAATCAAGCAATGGACACGGTATTTGAAGGGTATAGAAGCGATTAAGCATGTACGATTCATCAGTGATTTCTTCATTTTCAAGAATCTGCTCCATCTCCATTTCTGCTCCGGTACTTTCAATCTCTATGCGCTTGATTTTATCTGGATACTGTTCTTTTATATAGGAGATAATCGTTTTCATCTCAAATGCATATATGTCTTCAACCCAATGATTGCAGCAATAACTGCACCCCATTGTACAGGCAATATCACGTTTTTTTTCATGTAAACACTCATCGATATATTGATCGTAGAGTTCATACAACCCTCGTGTAAACTCTATCCATTCTGTTCGAGACACTGTAGGTCGACCTGAAATGCTGTCGCATAACTGTAAAATCCCAAGAGAATAGTTTTCTCTAGCCAAGAACACATCCCCGAGCAGTATTTATCACTCCAAGACCAAATTCGATAGCAACTTGAAGAGAATCTTGGTTTTCAACACAAAACCATTCTTTCAAATCGATATCAGGTCTTTGGAAAAGGGATTCTTGCTTCTGGATTCGTTCACGACACTGATTATCAGACAGGCCAGTTCGATTTACTAAACGATGTAAACGCGTATCAAAATCAGCTTCCACCCATATCGAGAAATCTGTTTTGACTGAACCATTCCAGAGAGAGAGCAAAGCACAATCGACAAAAAGCGATGTTGAAGAGTTGGATATTTGAGTATTGAGTTCGTAAATAAGTCTAGGATGAACAATGGAGTTTAGAAGATTCAGTTTTTTGCTATCTGCAAATACAATTGGGCCCAATTTGGCAAAATCGATCGCATCATTCTTGATTGTTCCAAAATGCTTATTCACCGATTGAATAATTTCACGATTGGTATTCATCAACTCTTTAGCGATACAATCAGCGTCGAGAACAGGGTACCCTAGAATGGTAGACCACTGATGAACAAGAGTACTCTTACCACTCCCCATATAGCCTGCAACACCAATTATTTGTTTCATTTTAGACCAACTCAACAAGATCGTATTTAGCCATCCACAGCAGAGTTGTGCGAAACTTTGGGTGAAGAATAGAACTCAATTTACCAACAGTACACGACGAGGAAACGATTTCTTCTAAGATGTCGGCGATTACCTGTTGATCCAAAATGAGTGGCATATCGGAATATATCGAAGGAAATTTCCCACCATTGAGTAAAGTAATTCCTTCTGGACGTATCACAACGCTCATTTTATCGTTTAATGTTCGCGTAGGATAGTGGGAAAAGAGATGCGTAAATTGAGGAGCGAAAGGTGTTTCAAAATCAGAAGGACGAGGTAGCGTCTGCATTTTTTGAAACAATTGCTCCCACAAATTTTCATATTGAGCGATAACTTTTTCCCAGCGATATTCAGAAAAAGCTCGCTTTTTGCCTTGAATACCCATGGAACAGCGCAATTCCGGATTGAGAATCAACTTCTCCAACGACCGTTCAAGCTCAGAAGGCACTACAACCATTGATTGCGCGAGTAGAAGTTGAAGTGAACCAGAATCAAGAAGTTCATGCTGCTGCTCTAATGGATGAGTGTCAATCCATATCGTTGGAACTTTAAGTCCCGTAACACCATGTTCAACCAACTCTCGATATCCATCAAAATCAGAAGCAACTACCGGAATCCCAGAAGCCATTGATTCTATAATTGAAATACCAAAAGTCTCTTGAATATTATCAGAAGGAGCTACACTGATATCTGCAGATGCGTACACACTTGATTTTACTGAAGTTTCAAAATTGATCATCAGCCGAACTTGTTGATCAAGACCAAGATCGTGAATCATATCTTTGTGAAGCCGTAACTCTGGTGGATTAACACCTCCCGCAAGAACCAGTTTCAAATGATTCCCATGGCGGTCAACAAGTGTTTTAAAAACTTGTAGCAATGGAAACAGGTCAGCCTTCGTAGAAGGTGACAATCTTCCAAGATACAAAAGAATGATATCATCGCTTGCAAAACCAAGTTGCAGTCGTGCACTCTCTTTTGAGGGCATAGAATCAAATCGTGAATCGTAACCGAGCGGAATTACACTTAAATCACCACGAAAAGGATCCGAATCTCCGGTCGCGCACATCATTGCTTTTTTAAGAACTTCACGCCCCGAATCAGATGTGCAAATGACACCATCAGCAGCGGTATGAGGAGATCGTGCTAACTTATAAGCATCGGCGACAGTATCGGTACTATTCAGAGAGTGAATAACACCGGTAACAGGGAACATAATTTTAGCAAACCGATTGCGCAAAGCGACAGTTCCTGCCCAAAAATATCCCCACCCACCAAGATGAAAGCAGTGATATTCAAAATCCGCCAAGTTTTGTTCCAGAACATCAAAGAGAAAGAGTTGAACTTTTTCTTTGGCGGAATCTGAAATTTCAGGATCGTGTGAAAGCCTGTTTACAGTATCCTTAAAATGTTTAGGAGTAAGACAGTACAAATGAAAAGAATCAAATGTACTGAAATTTAACAAGGCTGTCAAAAATTCATAATTGGCAACATATCTTCCCAAACGAAGAGATTCATCACCACTCTCGACAAATGGGAAAAGTGTTCCAAATAGTTTCATTTTGATGGTCCTACAGCTGCTGATGGTTCAGGATTATTCGCGGTAGTTCCCAGAACCGGTGAAGCAACTGGCTGAGGCGAAGGTTGAAGCATAAATTGTAGCGATACAAAAGGAACCTCAGCACCAGACCCAACAACAAAATAGAGATCTTCTTTGGCGGAATTCTTGAAATAATATCGATTTCTGCCCGAAGGATCGTTTTTGCCGAGGGTAATAACTTCAATCGAACCATCATCCATTACAAAAGTTACAGAATAGTTGCCGTCACTGTTTTTCCAAGCTGATTCAGGAAGGGTTTCATCAGCCCAATCACTGCACACAAATTTGCTCATTGATTCTAAGTAACTGCTAACCATCTCTTGGTTGGCACGAACTTCTTGACCGGCAAAGCGAGCCATCCAGAATGTTTCACCAACTCCTTTGATCTTATCAATTTGAGAACCATCTGCAAGACGAACAGACGCGATAGAATCGACAGGGTGAGTAAATATTCCACGATCTCGCCATTCTGAAATTTCTGTGACAAAACAAAAACGAATACTACCGGAAACTAGATATACCGCGTTTTGACCTTCAAGCCGAACATTGCTATATCGCCAGTTCTCACTTTTTTTGCCCACGTAAAATTTCTGATCTGGGGAATCTTTTGAAGAAAAGAGAGACACAGTAATTGCCTTCTCAGGAGTTACTTCCAGAGAAGTGTGGTTGGCCTTATTTTCAGACACGAGTTGATCTTTTTGCATTAATTTTATTTTATCGAGAAGTGCCAGTGCTTTTACCTGATCCGCTCTGTAACTCTTTCCCCCCGATCGATCACTCACCATCCACCCCATGGGCGATTTGGTAAGAATCACACCGGTAGCAGAATCTCCCACTGCAACTTTTGTGACAAGAGATGTATCAAAATCGGCGAAGAATAAACCTGTGGCGATTTTATTTCCACTAACAGCAAGAAGTTCTGATAGAATTGTCGCACCTGCTAGAAGGGCAAAAATTGTTCCCGCTACAGTTACTTTCTTTTTGATATTCATAGTACACCCTCACGCTTTTGAGCATTTCTGCGTTTCATGAAAATTACCAATCCTGAAATAAGTAACAAAATCGGCATTGAAAGAATATTAATAACACGATACGTTGTTGCACGAAGTTTCTCATTCACTAATGAACTGGTTTTAAAACTTCGATCGACAAATGTTCGATTGCGTATCGAAATTAAGTTATCATTTGTTGTGAGCCAGTCGGTTATATTCTTCACAAATATAGAATTAACTTTGCTTTGCGTAAGGAAACTTGCATTCCCTACCACTACAAGATTCCCGCTCTTTGTAGAACGAACAATTTCATTAGAAGAGGTATCTTTTTCATACAGAGAAATGAATTCACCGCTCAAATGAAGTGCCACGGGGAATTGCCCAACACGATTCTCTTTTTTCGCAAGTTCAAATCGTTTATCCCAATAGACTCTAGGATTCAATTTATACGGTTCACCCATAGTAAATGCAGTTTTACTTGACATCAAAAGAGTATCGACTTTGATCGATTTGGGAAGATTTGGAATAACCATTGTTGGCGAACACCACGGCAATACCATCGATTCAAAACCTGACAAAGCCGGGTTGCTATTTACAACACCTTCCGAAGAAATTTTCATAAACAAGGGATAATCCATGGGATAACTTTTCGTTTCACCAGCCACATCCTGCTGTAACTGAATAACATCACATGAAATATCTGCTATCATTTCCGGTTTTACATCGACTCCCCATTTTTTCAGCATTTCGAAAAAGGGCGATTTTTGAAGCACCCCTGTGGGGCTAACAGCAAGATTGACCGCTATTCGATTCGCCAAAATGATCAGCTTTCCACCTTTCATGAAGAATTGATCCACCGCAGCTAACGCATAGGGATTACTCCAGAAATCATCATCTCCACCGGGAATGATAAGCGTTTCCACACTTTGATCAATTGGATACGTTTTTGTCAAATCTACATAATCAACAGTGTAGTCTTGTTCCATCATCGTAAACAGATCGGCGAAGTATTCGCGAGCCACATCTTGAGCATAGTTTTCGGTGCGAAGAATTCCGATTCGCGGACGTTCTGGTTTCAAAACGAGCGATATGCGTTTGATCAATTCGTATTCAAAGTTCGAAGTACTTCTGACCAAAGGAATTACTTCAGTTCTACCGCCGTAACGAACCGCTACACCAGCGATCATTTTAACGATGGTTTCACGATCTTTTTCCACAACAGGAATGTGAATTTGTTCAAGTCCCACAGAAATCGCACTCTGCTTATCCACGGAATTTTCTCGAGGATTTTTCCACTCGATTTTAAGATTCTTACCACCGAAAACTTTAAATTCAGTGACGATATCTTCCACATCCTCTTTTACTTTTTGAAATTGCGGAGGAAGATTTTCAGAAAAGTAGATTTCGATAGTGATATAATCACTCAAACTTTTCAAGAGATTACGAGTACCTTTCGCAATCGTATACTGCTTATTTTCAGTCAAGTCCGCGCGTATAAAGTGGCGATTCGACTGAAAATTTAGAAGTAATACTATTCCCACAACGAGAAGTATAAACAGTATATAAAGTTTCTTTCCATTGTATTTCTGCATTTTCTACTCCCACTTTCTGCTTTCAAGCGACTGAGTATTAAAGAAAAGCGCAAGTCCTATAACCGAAAGATAGAAAATTACATCTCGACTATCAAGTACCCCGCGAGCGATACTAGTAAAATGCGATTCCAGACTTATTGACATGAGAAATGAAGCAACAGTCGCTGGAACCGATGCAAGCACAGCTTCATGGCTGATCAAGTTTCCTACGAGCAAAATTACCATTGTACCAATAAAGGCAACAATCTGATTTTCAGTAAACGAAGAAACTGCCATACCAATTGCAATGTATGATCCCCCTAAAAAGAGAGCGCCAATATAGCTGGACAGCATGATTCCCTCATCGGGATTTCCAATCAACATTACGGAAATTGGAACGGTTACCGATAGCAGCAACGCAATAAAAAGGAACATAAACGATGCAAGAAATTTACCGAAAACCACTTCGCTGTCCTTTACAGGCCACGTCAATAATAGTTCCAGTGTTTTGTTTTTGCGCTCTTCAGCCCAACTTCTCATGGTAATAGCAGGAAGAAAAAGAAGAAACAACCACGGAAGAAGTTCAAAGTAGTTCCGCATAGAAGCTTCGCCGGCAATGAAAAACCCTTGAAAAAACAGAAAATTCGTCAGCACTAAGTAGAGCGTTAAGAAGATATACGCGATCGGCGAAATGAAAAACGAGTGAAATTCACGTTTCATTATTGTAAGTATGGAGTTCATTATTTGCTCCCAGTCAATTGTGTAAACACATCTTCAAGAGTGGTGACATAATGCGTTAACTCACGGATTTTCCAGCCATTTGAAACCACAGTATCAAAAAGTTGTTCCCCAAAAGTTTCATCAGAGTTACACTCTATTTTGAGATTTGCAACTGAATTTTCATCGCTGATCTGAACAGAAACAACTTCATTCATCGCTTGAAATACTGATTTCATTTTGGAAGAATTCCCCGCGATTTTCATGAGGAACGTCGTTTTACCAGTGAACTGCCGAGTAACTTCATCCGGTGTTCCAATGGTTACCAGTTCGCCATTATTGATAATTAAAATACGGTCACAGGTCGCTGCAACTTCGGGAAGAATATGAGAAGAATAAATAACGGTTTTCTTGCGCCCCATTTCGCGAATAAGTTCACGAATTTCTACTATTTGGTTGGGATCCAATCCTGAAATTGGTTCATCAAGAATAAGGAGTTCCGGTTCGTGAATCATTGCCTGAGCGAGACCAACGCGCTGCTTATACCCTTTCGAGAGTTGACCCACGGGACGTTTCAGCATCTTCGTGAGTGAACAGACATCGATCATTTCTTCCATTTGCCGTTTAAGTATCGCGCCCTTAAGTCCGCGTAGTTCACCGACAAACTTGAGATACTCTTCTACCGACATATCACTGTACAAAGGGGTTGATTCGGGTAGATATCCAATCTTCTTTTTCATTTGAAGATCATATTCCGCACCTGATATCCCATCGATTTTTACATCGCCAGAAGTGGCAGGGATAAAGTTGGTAATCATTCTCATGGAAGTCGATTTCCCAGCACCATTGGGCCCAAGGAATCCAAATACTTCGCCGCGGTTCACGGTAAAAGAGAGATTATTGACGGCGGTAAAACTTCCGAATTTCTTCGTCAGACCAGTCACTTCAAGCATCTTTTCGCTCATGTGCCCTCCGTATAAGCTGTTTTAATTCACAATTGTATCAATATAATTGAATCAAATATTTCGTTCATCAGCGCGTGCATTCAACATAAGCCCTGTCAAAATTGAAACCGTCAGAGCAAATGATCCTCCGTAACTCAAGTACGGCAAAGGCAGCCCTGTCACCGGCATAAGTCCAATAACCATAGCCACATTGGCAACCGTATGAAACCCGATCATCGCGGAAGCCCCGACAAGTAACAGATTCGAGAATCGATTGCGAATAACTTGCGTTGTAGTCAACGCTCGAGCAATGATGAACAGGAAAAGCAAAAGCACTCCGATACAACCAACCATTCCAAATTGTTCACCAAGAACTGCAAAAATGAAATCAGTATGCTGATCGGGAAGATAGGAAAGATTTACCTGACTTCCCTTGAGATACCCTTTCCCAAAACTCTGCCCAGATCCAAGAGCGATCATTGACTGTATAACCTGATACCCAGCACCGCGAGGATCAGATTGAGGATCGACAAAACTAATAACACGCATTTTCTGATAGTCGTGAAGGAATTTCTCCCAAATCACATTTGTTCCCAAAGCAGCACCGAGATTGAGAACAAGCACAAACACAATTAACACAATCGGCGGCCGAGTCATAGAAATGACTACAAGAAGAATGATAAAAAATACCGCCCACGGCACTGTCCCCAACATGCCCGGAGCGACTCCAGTTCCAAATGTTAAAATCAGTGGAACGGCAGACAAGACCACTGATAACAATGGAGATACCAAGAAAAACAATTCCAGCAAAGTCATTCCCGCCCAATAGAACATAGGCAAAGACATTGCCATAAACACAAGCGCAGTGCTGAGATTTGGCTGTTTTAAAATCAGAAAAAATGGAGGTAAAATAATGATTAAAGGCAATAAAAGTGATTTCGGTTTATAAAGAGAAATTGTGTTTTTTGCAAAATACTTTGCAAGCATCAGCAACAACCCAATCTTTGCAAATTCAGAAGGTTGAATTCGAACAGGGCCGAGAGAAAACCAGCGCTGTGCTCCTTTTGATGATTCACCTGCCACCAAAACAGCAGCGAGTAACACCAACGTAACTCCATAAATAACAGGAGCCATTCGATAATAAATTCGCGTCGGAATCGACAAGGTTCCCATAATGATCATTACACCGAGGGCTGTCCAAATCATCTGATCGTAATAAATATGAAACAAAAGACCAGAACTGTGCATTTTCGTGGCACTATAGACGAGAAAATTCCCTATGATCCATAAGAGCATAATGGGAAGAAACAGCGCGAGGTCAAATGTTCCACGAAGATAAAGTGTTTTCAAAGTGTATCCTTTGTCGAGTTCACAGAATCAATCTTTCCAGCGAGACTATCTGTGCTCACAGCAGGGATACTCACCGCTTTGGGATCAATTTTAGGCGGAAGAATAACACCGTGTTCAGCCATAACTCGTCTTCCTTCAGCAGTATTATTGAAGTAATATCGAAGCATTGCTCCCGCCACCGGAGCAGCAACACTTCCGCCATGACCAGCATTTTCTGCAACCACAGCAATAGCAATTACCGGATTATCCAACGGTGCGACGCAAACAAACAAACCATGTGTTTTCTTTCCATGAGGATTTTCTGCGCTTCCGGTTTTGCCACCAACAACAATTCCCGGAACTGTAGCAGCATGACCCGTTCCACCAGGTTCCATTACGACTCGTCTCATGCCTTCTTTAACTTGAAGAATAGATTCATGTTTAGCATTGAGAGGAATCGAATCAACACCATGGAACTGTTTTTCAACCGCATTATTTCCGGCGCGAATCTCTTTCAGAAGATAAGGAACATAGCGATACTTTTCGTTCCCCATAGCGGCGACCATTACGGCTAACTGAATCGGTGTAAACACTTGCTGTTGACCGATAGCCAAGTCCAGAACCATTCCGGGAGTCCAACGCCACCCCTTTTTCTTTTTGAATCGTTCATTGTAGGCTTCTTCGCCAGATTGCCAACCCGCTTTTTCATACGGTAGGTCTATGCCGGTTTTAACTCCTAGGCCAAAACGAGTTGAATAATCATTAATTACTTTGTCTCCAACGAGAAGGCCACCTTGATAGAAATAGACATTACACGACACTTTGATAGCATCAGCAAGATCGGTGTAACCGTGACCACCCGAGTACCAGCATCGAGCTACGCGATTCCCAATTCGGTAATATCCTCCACAGGATTTTGCCATGTGTCCTGTTGAAGCAATTGAACCATGGTCTACAAATGATAACCCACTAACGAGCTTAAACGTCGAACCAGGAGGATATACACCATTTACAGCGCGATTCGACAGTGGACGGGCAGGATCAAGAGCAACTTTGGCCCACTCTTTAGCACGTTTTTTAGGATCGAGGGAAAAAATATTGGGGTCGAAAGTCGGATTACTAATCATCGCCAAAACTTCACCAGTGCGCGGATCAAGTGCAACTACAGCACCGCGAATTGAGTCTGGAAATGAATCAACAGCAATCTTTTGCAGGTCTGCATCGATGGTTAAATAGAGATTTTTTCCTCGTTCTGGAAGTTGATCAGGCATATCTGCGACAACCCCAAGACGCCGACCATATACATTTTTTTCAACGTATCGAATTCCATCTTTACCGCGAAGCATGTCTTGATACTTTTGTTCAATCCCCGCCTTCCCGATAAGATCACCAGGTTGGTAGCCAAGGAGTTTCATAGAATCAGATTCATCTTCAGGAATAGCACCCAAATACCCAAGCATGTGATTACAAGCTTCAGCAAGAGGATATTCACGCCGCGTTTCACTGAGAATATCAATCCCCGGAAGTTCGGTCATGTGCTCTCGAATAACACTCACATACTCCATCGAAATGTCTTCTTTAAGACGATGAATCTTGGACTTCCGATAAATCGTTTGCTCGAGTAACTTGTCCAATTCCAGTGTGTCAAAAAGAGGGATTCCTTGTCGATCGACAATTTTCAGCAGTTTTTCACGGAGATCATATCCCTTCGGAACAGTATATGGCAAAAACGTGACTGCATACGAAGGTCTATTTCTGGCGAGAACAACACCATTGCGATCGTAAATAGTTCCGCGAGACGCGGGAATCGTTTCAAGTACAACTCTGTTGCGAGTCGATAGATCAAGAAATTTCTGACCTTGAATAATTTGAAGCCAGAATAGGCGTGCAAAAAGAGCTAGAAAGGGAATAGCAATAATGATTACAAGACTTTTAGCTTGACGACCACGAATTTGAGGTGTTCCATCAACGGAGCGAGCCATGGTTACCGTCTTCCGTAGGGATGAACCTGATGTCCAAGAAAGATTATTGCCATACCAAAAATGGAAGTAAACAGCGCACTTGGAATTACTTGTCCAAAGAGGAGTGAAACCAGCGATCCTCCATATCCACCCACAGCAATGTAGACGACAATATTATGAACCGATGAACCGAGAAGAAACAAGAAAAATTGAGCAAAAGGGCCAGAGTTAATTCGTTTATTGTCAAACATACCAACAAAAACACCCGCTGTCACCAACGCCATTGATTGCATCCCCAACGTATTGGGTGCCCAACTATCGAGAAGTAAACCGGTGAAAAAACCACCCCATATTGCAGCGAGTCGACCATACCAAAGTGCCACTACCATAATCGATGCCAATACGAGATCTGGATAAATCCCTGAAATTGATAAATATGGGATAATGGTACTCTGCAATGTAATCGCAAAAAGAATAATAAAAACCCATAAGACTATTTTTTTCAAGGTTCTACCTCACGCATCAAGGAGTCCAGTTCAATCTGATACGCTTCCCATTGAGTATTAACTGCGATAACAAAGAGATGGCGGATTGATTCAAAATCAACTGCCGATTTTACGGTAATCAAACTATAGAGAGGATTCTGAGCATCTTCAATTTTATCGATGTAACCAACTGACATCCCTGGAGGATAAATGCCACCATACCCACTTGTGAACAACGTGTCATTCAATTTCAAATCAGTGCTTTTGCGATATTCTACCTGAAGTTTATCACTGGCTGATGCATTCAGAATACCGACACTTCCAGTGGCACGATGTACGATACTCACAAATTCATCCGGTTTGCGAATCAACTGAACTAGCGATGTTCTATCCATTACGCGAATTACTTTCCCTACAACTCCATCGACGGTAGCAACAGGCATATACGGTTGTACCCCATCATTTTTTCCCGCATCTATTACGATAGTTCGAAATAGAAAGGTTGGTTCGCGAACAACCGCTTGAGCTGGAATAATTTTGTACGACGAAGTATCGCGATATGAAATTCCACGAACAAGTTCGTCACTATGGGCGAGAATTTCTTTGATCGCCGCATTTTCGAGTTGCAACACGGAAACACGGGAACGAAGTTGGTCGTTCTCTTTGAAAATATTGCGAATATTTGTAACTTGATTGATAGTGATTTGGACAGGACTGAAAAGAGTCTGTCCCAAAGTCTGAGCCACTTGTTGTTTCTGCGTGCTGGAACTGTTAAACAGCATCAACGAGATGATCATGGCAACAAAATAAGAGGTACCGTTTTTATGGGAGAGAATATACTCAACAAGCCAATGCACGGTACCTCCAAAAAATTAGCGAACGTTACGACTACTGTTCAGCAATACGTGACGGTAACTATCAATATCTTCAACAACCATAAGTGCTCCACGAGCAACACACGTCATAGGATCATCAGTGACACTAACCGGAAGATTGGTATCTTCGCGAATACGCTGATCGAGACCACGAAGTAGAGAACTTCCGCCAGTCATAACGATTCCCTTATCCAGAATATCCGCAGAAAGTTCAGCCGGTGTCTGTTCGAGAGCGTTGCGAACAGCTTTCACAATTTTTTCAACAGGAGTATTAAGAGCTTCGCGAATTTCAACAGAACTAATGCGAAGAGTTTTCGGAATACCTGCAACGAGGTCACGACCGCGAACATCCATCTCTAATTCTACTTCGAGCGGGAATGCAGACCCAATCTCTTTTTTCACTTGTTCTGCAGTCGATTCACCAACAAGAAGGTTGTAGGTTTTCTTAAGATACTCCACAATCGAAGCATCAAACTCATCGCCACCGACTTTTTCAGAGATATCACATACCATACCGCCAAGTGAAATCACTGCAATTTCTGCAGTTCCACCACCAATATCAATAATCATATTCCCCGAAGATTCAAGGACTGGAATCCCCATACCAATTGCCGCCGCCATAGGTTCCGCAATAAGATGCACATCGGAAAGACCTGCTTTTTCTGCAGAATCGATCACTGAGCGCTGTTCTGCTTTGGTGATTCCCGAAGGAACACCAATAACGGCACGAGGTTTCAATGAAAACGTAGGACCACGTTGAATTTTCTTAACGAAATGTTTCAGCATCTCTTCAACAAGATCGACATCGGCAATAACACCATCTTTCATTGGACGAACAGCGGAAATTTTCCCCGGTGTTCTTCCAAGCATCAATTTTGCATCTGATCCGATTTCAAGAATTTCACCATTTGATCGGTCGATAGCAACTACTGAAGGTTCATCAATCAGCAGGCCTCTTCCCTTGGCGTAGATAAGTGTATTTGCAGTTCCAAGGTCAATCCCGAGGGCTGTTCCAAAAAAGGAAAAAGAGGACCAAAAGCCCATACGATAACTCCATTCATAGGAATAAAAAATTTGCACTCGAAAATAGTTTCAGACACAGTGTCTATTCAATAGCGATAAGTACCAATTTTGCGGTTATTCTAGCCCAAGTTCTTCTTCTGTCGTCGAACTGTTCACGGTCGAATCTAAAACCGGTTTTTCAATCAATTTTTCATCTACTTTGACTGGTTCCACTTTCACCGGTTCTACTTTCACCGGTTCTACTTTCACCGGTTCCACTTCAGCTGAATCTGCCATGTGAGAAAAATCATCGATGGCACTTGAAGACGAATTACCAATTTTAAAAGGGCGATATACTGCTCGCTTCTTATCTTTATAAGGATCATCGACCTCTTTTTTAGCACCTTCCAGATGAAACTTAACTGATGCCATCCAGTTAAGTTCGCGGGAACTTCCGAATTTATTCACTACAAAGCCCAAATCGGCATCGACAACGCGAGTATTTAGTCCAGCCCCAAAGTTTGCCAATGCGATACCGTTATTGATTTCATGACCAGCGCGAAGATCCACCCATTTCACGGGAGAATATTCAATACCAAGAGGATAAGAAAAACGATCACCCATTTCATCGGAAACAGAACGTGTAGTGTCATAGGTATGATGATAAACGGCGTCACCGGCGACCGCAATCTTTCCCGATTTAAGAGGTTGATCCCACGCAAGCCCGAACCTCAATTTCGAAGGAATGTCTTCTCCAACACCAAACTCTTCGGCACCGTCGTTGATCATAGGAGAACTGATCCCCCAGTTAATCCCGGACAATCCCAACAAAAAACGATCTTCAAAAAAGCGCGCTTGTAAACCAAGTCCCAGCAAAATTGAGTACGCCGCATCGCCGTCAATCTGATCAAACGAAGTTCCAATCGTTCCACCCCACGTCAAATTCTTTGTTCGCTTGCGCCCAACACTGAGGGACAACTCTGAACTTTGCCACAACAGACCGCTTCCAGACATATCGGGAACCGTAGTCCCAAAATCATCGGTGGGATACCCTGCACCTTCGACGTGATTCGAACCTTCAAATCCTAAAAACATATCATTAAAGCGAATGCCAAGATCAAAAGCTGCAGAAGTTCTCTCGGAATATTCAGTTTGACGAGAAATTTCAAACTCCATGCTATAACCACTATCGGCTCCGTATAGTGCCGGATTGTACCAACGACTAAACGATCCCGGAAGTGCTGTCCCAGCCTCACCACGAGAAATCGTCGCTACACCAAAAGGACGATTCAATAGTTGAAACCCCGAACGCCCAGCCCAACTATTGACCGTTGCGGCAGAAAGAGTCAATGTTGAGAATAAAAAAAATATTCGTCGTTTCATATAAGACACCCTTAAAATTCAAAAAGGAAATCAAAGTAGTGATCGATACCGGCTCCGGAACCTGTTCCAGAAAGTGCATAATTCACGCTCATATCAGCAAATTTCAAACGATTTCCGAAATCCAGACCAAGTCCACCGGAAAATCGGGGAGATGATTCCAATTTATAGAGTTCTGCATCATTGAACATCGAATTGGTCAAAAGAAAATTTCGCACACCAATTCGGAAGTCGAGTGTGTTGTTTAATCCCCATGTAACGCCGTTGTTCCATGTGGAAAACGGATGATCGAGGGCGCCAAAGTAACTATTTATTACCCATAGATTAAGATCACTGTCTATGCGGATCGTTTGCCCAGAAACGATCCATTCGTGAGAAACAGCACCGACGAAAGGAGAAGCTGAAGTATCGCTTAATGTCAACGAATATCCACCAGAGTTCCCTGTTTCATTCCAAACTTCAGACGAAAGAAGATCTTTCACACCAGCGGCAAGAATAGTTCCATTTTCTAACTCCCATGATCCCAGAAGTGAAACTGCGCCAATGGATGATCTTTTTGCTCGAACCACCGCTTCATCGCGATAATCAACCGGCATTGATCCGTAAAGCCACCCCAGCGAAAGTCCCAATGAAAATGTTTTTGAAACCGCGAACCCTAAACCAAATTTTGATGTAATCGAAATGAAATCTTCACCGGAAATCGCTGTTTTATCATCGAAATACTGCGTCCCTAAATCGCTGATTCCTCGATAATAGAGTGCCCCACTCAACCCGAGTCGTGTGCGGCGGAAACGACCTTCGCCAGCCACAAAACCTTCTCCGCGTCCCAATGGAAGTACAGCTCCGCCAAGAGAAAGCGAAAATCTATCGTGAGCACCTGCCCGTGCTGCATTCCAAAATGCCATTCCAAAATCTGGATTCGCCGTCGAAGCTCCTCCGCGACCTATGGCTACAGCAGAAAGTGGCATTTGCTGAACAACACCAGCATAACCTCCAGCAGCCACAACGCTCGCTGGTAATAGAGCAAGAAAAAGAGCGATACTAATTTTTTCCAACAATGACTTTTCCAAATCCCCGCTCCCCTCTGTCGGTGGTTATTCTGAAATAATAGACTCCCGGAGCAACTGTTTCTCCACCGTGGCCTGAACGTGATCCATCCCAGAAATCTTTACCGCGAACCGTACTGTGACCGCTCGATGTTTTCACCCCGCTCTGGCGAGGCTCGTTATCGATAATACGACACACAAAATCTAAATTATAGTCGAGAATATCAATCGACACTGAAGCATCCTCGCCAAGCGAGTACTCGAATAGTGCATTTGAAGATTCTCGAATAATAAATGGAACTGCATATATTTCAGCAAGTCCCGCAGATATCTTGCGATCGCGACGCACATACACGAACGGCTCCTTAGTCTGTTCATCTGCATGTTCATCTGTAGAATAGAAAAATCCGGCGGAAGTTGCAATCGCAAACAACGTGTCAGTGCCGATTACAGAATAGCCCATATCGCGAATTTCATACGATCCACCAAAGCCGTCGCTGTTTTCAATGCGACGACCAAACTGATTTATCGACTCGTCAATCATTCCTGTAGAAACCGAATAGGGAACAATTCCAATTTCCGGCGAAGCTGTATAATAGGTTGATTTTCCCATTCGAAGTATCGCACATTCGGAGTGATCAGAGAATATTTCAGTGAATGTAACATCATCTTTAAAGTGTCTAACTCTTCCCATTTCTGAATCTTCCCTGCCCGTAAGGATCAATCCAGAATCAGCTTCAGTCAGTCCAAACCAGTTAATTCCAGAAGGAAGTAACCGTTTTGACCATGTCGAATCGGCAAATCGAAATTTCATAAGGAGTGATCCGGTCAGAACCGTGAGTGAAGAGTCATCTGCAGATAGCGCCACCGGCTTAAGAGAATCGGAAACAACTGCGGTATATTCATACCCTGAGGGAAAAATTGTATTTGAATCGGGAATAAGAATGGCCGTGGGTTTACCGGATTCAACTTGCAGAATTCCAGCATCATACAAGGGAAGATAGAATTTCCCTGCATGAACTGTTCCGCAATAGCCATGTAATTCTGCGCCTTCTCCCCCAATTCCAGCGGGAACAAATGAATGAAGAGAAGAGGTTTGTTCCGAAAATTTGCGGTATAGATATGAAATTTCATTTGATGAGGTTGTAACCGGAATGATCATTTCAGAATCTGACAGGAGGATATCATCTCGATATAATTGTTCCTCATCGCTGAAAGGCTGAATTCCCGTGATTGATTTCCACTGAAGTGGTTGAAGACGAAGATCATCGACCCAGCTTATTCCCGATTGCGAAGTGACCACAACTCGCGATCCGTGAATCGCCATATCGACAAGACTGTTTTCGAGAAACCCCGAACTCTCCTTTATCTGCGACAACAAACAGAACGGCAGGAGAACTGACAAATACTTACCGTTCATCAAACACCTCCGTACCGGCGGGCTTTGTAAACGTGAATCGTTTAGAATCGACACTTTTTGGGAAAATCATTTTTGTGAAACTATAGCGAGATTCGTTATTTTCAAGATCGACAAAAAGCACTGATCCAATTTTTTTACCATCCGCTGAAAGCTTGACTTCAATCTTGAGAAACTCCTTGTCTTTCCCTTCCCAACGAAGAATCTCACCAGATTTCGTCGGTATCACTTTAAAATCTCTGCCTACAAAATGATCAAACAGTTTTGCTGGCTGCATCGAGTTATCCATCGATGCGGCTTTTTGTATGATAAGTTGTTTTTCTGAAGCAGAGTACTGCCAAAGCGTTGTTCCGTTGCAAATCCACCGAGTTCCCCCTAAGGCAAGGTCAAATCGGTTGTTGTCAGCGAGGAGCACGGTTCCTTTTTTCTTTTCGGTTTTTTCGCGAACAGACCAGAATATTTCCAAATTAAAGGCCAGATCGACGGGTTCCTTTTGAATTCGTTTTGTTATCGCTACAAAGTTCTCTTTCGTCCCACCAAATAGAGTTCCGGCAAGAATAAGAATCGCTAACAAACTGCGCATGGCGCCCTCTTTTCACTCAAATTCGTACTAGATAATTGTTTCCATCATCTCTTCAAACTGATCTTTTGACATCAGAATTTCACGAACCTTACCACCTTGTGATGGCCCCACAACACCATACTGTTCGAGCTGATCCATGATTCTTCCCGCGCGATTGTACCCAACTTTAAACCGTCTCTGCACCATAGACGTCGAAGCTATTCCGTTGGAAAGAACGAGGCGAGCCACATCTTCGAACATCTCATCTCTTTCGCCACTCTCCTCATCGTCAAATTCGCCACCTTCATCGAACGAATCTTTTGCATCACCCTTTTTAGGAATAGCTTTGAACTCGATTGTGCCGGTTTCATACCCCTGAGCTTTTATCGATTCAACAAGCTTTTCCACGTCCTCTTCTGAGATAAATGCACCGTGATAGCGTTCAATTGCCGGAGCGCCATTTTTGAGATAGAGCATATCCCCCATGCCGAGAAGTTTTTCTGCGCCAACAGTCCCCAGAATGGTTCGTGAATCTTGCGACTGAATGGTTCTAAAGGAGATACGAGAAGTCAAATTCGCTTTGATCGGCCCCGTAATAATATCAACCGAAGGTCGTTGTGTTGCCACAATAAGGTGAATCCCCACCGCTCGCGCCAACTGAGCGATACGCTGAACCAATGCTTCAACATCTTTCGAAGCGGTCATCATAAGATCCGCAAGTTCATCGATAATAATAACCACAAACGGAAGTTTACGATTCTCTTCCGGTTCGATCGAATTGCTTTCTACGTATTTATCGAGAAGATTTCCATCAACTTTGCCATTGAACGACTCGAGATTTTTCGCTCCCACTTTTGCTAATAAGCGGTAACGATACTCCATCTCCTTTACTCCCCATTGAAGAGCGGCAACCGCTTTTTCTGGTTCCGTCACCACAGGAGACATGAGATGCGGGATACCTTCATAACAGGCCATCTCCACTTTTTTCGGGTCAATGAGAATCAGCCGAAGCTCTTCGGGAGTTTTACTAAACAACAGCGATGCAATGAAGGAGTTAATTCCCACTGATTTCCCCGCACCAGTCTGTCCCGCAATCAAAATGTGAGGCATTTTTGCGATATCTTCGATCAGCGGTTTTCCCGAAATGGACTTGCCCACAATAACGGGAAGTTTTGCTTTTCCCTGTTTGAATGCCGCCGAAGTGAGTATCTCTTTGTAGTAAACAATTTCGCGCGTATCGTTCGGAATTTCAATTCCCACAGCCGCTTTTCCTGGAATCGGGGCCTGAATACGAATTGCTTTTCCGCCGACCTTTAAGGCAATATCATCCTGAAGATTGAGAATCTTTTTAACTTGAATTCCCGGAGCAAGTTGAATCTCAAACTGAGTCACCACTGGGCCAGGGCTTGCGCTGACCACTTTACATCCGCCGAGTTTGAACTCTTCAAGCGTACGAAGAAGTTCAAGACTCCGCTCTTCAATCCAAAACCGGTCGATTTCACTATTTTTAGCAGGAGGTTCGGACAATATATCTGGCGATGGCAGTTCATACGGTTTTTGTGGCACCGAAGTTCTAGGAATCAAATGATCCACCGATTCGTCGGAATTATCACTCACTCCACGCACCAAAGATGGCTCGAGAAATGCCGCATTGTCAAAACCCGCATCTTCATCGTCGGGTGAACCGAGAAACTCATCGGGAACATACTCTTCAGTGTAAGTGGTAATTGTTGGAGGAACGAATTCTGCGTGTTCATGCTCCAGAACTTCGTGAGTCATAAATGGAGTCATCTTTTCTACTTCCGCCTGCGAAGAAATATCTTCTTCCACAGCAGGAATCGCTACCGTTTTTTTCATTGGATACACTTTTGCCGCGGGAATCGACTGCGTTTTTCGTTCCTCACGAGCGAGCTCCTCCTCTTCTTCAGCCATTTTTTTCGCTTCGGCTTTTGCCCGAAGTTCTTCGGTGATCCCAGAGAGTTTTTCGGTAAGTTTTACCCACAGCTCTTTCATATCGATCTGAAGAAACCCTACAATTGTCAACAGCAAAGCGATTGAAACAATGAAATAGGGGCCAAAAGTCGCGGTGCCAAAAACGGGGAGAACGAGATGTTTTAAAACGAGATATCCAAAGGCATTGCCAATTGCTTCAAACTCGGGGTGAAGAAGTTCGGGAAGTCGAGGAATCGCCGCAAAAATTGAGGTTTCAAGAATGATTGCGGAAGTGAACAAGAGCGAGGCGAGATGAAGGCCTCGACCGCTGAAAATCTTGCGCCCCACATACATAATCATCAAAGGAATGAGAAAAATAGGAACAGGACCAAAGAAAAATTCAAGTCCCATGGCGAGATACTGCCCAAGCCATGGCCCGAGAAGGTTCTGTTCTGATCCCGTACGATGAGAAATCAAGGCTACCAATATCATCAGACCGAGAGCCATATAGATGATTCCCCAAATCTGATACTGAACTGCCGTTGGTTCCCGCTTAATCGGCTTCGCTTTCGGTGTCTTTACCGGTTTTTCTTTTACTGCCGGTTCTTTTTTCTTAGTTGCCATTCTCTGTCCCCCATCGTTTTTCGACCGAATAGAGTGAAAAACGAATCTCTTTTGCAATTTCTGACAGTGGTGATTCTTCGATTAATTTGAGATACTCTTCTAAAACTCGTGAAGCTTCCTGTGCGCGGCGGATATTTGCAATCACCAGTTCATCCATCCCTGATCTCTCCCGCTCGCGAGCTTCTGACCCCGACCGAAAAGGATCGCGATCGCTTTCACGTCCAGCAAGAAGTTCCTGACGATTGAGTCCCGCTTCGATTTGTCGGATTTCATGGCGAAGTGCTTTGAGCTTTTGGGATTCTACCGAATCATTTATCACGAATCGATAATACTCTTCGACAACGCGAATTCCTTCGCGCAGTCGATTGAGATTAGCGTCAATAACGCGAAAAATAGCAGAACGGTTCATCGAAGTGAATCAATCTTGGCTTTGTAATCATCGGTACCGAATACATAACTTCCCGCAACAAGAACATTCGCACCAGCTTCGCGACAGATCTTCGCAGTTTCGCCATTTACGCCGCCATCGACCTGGATATCTATTTTCAGATTGAGTTTCTCCGCTTCCGCCCGAACAGCGCGAACTTTATCCATCACATCGGGAAGAAATTTCTGTCCGCCAAAACCGGCATACACAGACATTATCAAAACCAATTCAATCTTTGGAAGAAGGTGCATGAACAGTTCCACCGGTTTGTCAGGATTCACCGCTACGCCAGCTTTACAACCAAGTTCGTGAATCTTATCAATAGTCGCTTCAAGATTTCCGCAGGCATCCGCATGAACAGTGATAATATCCGAACCTGCTTGGGCAAACTGTTCGAGATAGCGCATTGGTTCTGTGATCATAAGATGCACATCAAGCGTGAGATCGGTCATGCGATTCACCTGTTCTACGATCATTGGTCCATAACTGATATTGGGAACAAAGTGACCATCCATAATATCACAGTGAATCCAATCAGCGCCCGCTTTTTCAACTCGAACAATATCTTCTCGAAGAGCGGCATAATCAGCTGACAAAATCGAAGGGGAAATAATCGTGGAACTCATGAACAAAACCTCACTATCGGTATAACTTGTTTTCATCTATATAATTTCGTACTTCATCGTGAATCAAATAACGGCAAGAAAATCCTTTTGATAAATACTCACGCAACGTGGATGAAGATATCCCCCACTCTGGCGAAGGGAAAAACCGAATGTCACCTTCCAAACCACAGGTATCATCTGAACTTCCCGGCCGCGAAGCGACAACGAGCACGACTTTTTTAAGCAACTCTTCAACGCGATGCCATTTGTGAAAACTGGCAAGATTATCCGCACCAATCAGATAATAAATTGTTGCATTGGGATAATCTTGAGCAAACTGCCCCACGGTATCAATGGCATACGATACGCCCAATCGATTGAGTTCACCGCGCCAACAAGAGAGATGAGGATCTGCTTGAACCGCACACTCCACCATCGAAGCACGGTCTTCCCCCGAAATAGTCAGAGACTCTTTCGCAAATGGATGCTCTGCAGTGGGAATAATAAAGAGGTGATCCAGTTCAAACTGTTCACAGGCGAGTCGAGCCATGGCTAAGTGACCATGGTGAATAGGACTAAAACTTCCGCCAAACAGTCCGATATTTTTCATGCGTCACTCTTTGTACGGCGAAGGCGACGTTTGTTCTCTTTTTCCTGTTTTGCAATGAGGAAATCAATTCGCGACTCTTGCGATTTAACTTCATTCGCATAAATACCACGGCTGGTAAAATCTTTCATAATTTCACGAGCTTCAGCAAAGCGGAAACCGTTCACCATGTTTTTCATAATCTGAAGGCGAACGAAATCTTCGCGGGGATTTTCCGGAAACTCGCTAATAATGCTGCGATAGTAGATTACTGCGGCATCCCACTGTTCGACGATTTCATAGTATCTTGCATTTGCCAACTCTTTGTCAATCAAACGAGTAAAAATGGTGTCAACATACATCTTTGCCGTGTCCGCCCACTTGCTATCAGGAAAGTCCGCAGCAAAAGTGTTGAACTCACGCATAGCGCGTCGAATCGTTTTGCTATCTCGTTCTTTAATCGGCGCAGCTTTATAACTACAATAAGCCATGCGATATGCAGATTCTTCACGGAAAGGTGAATAGGGATACTCTTCTACAACCATACGATACTCAAGGCGCGCTTCATCAGGTTTTTTCCCTTTGCGATACGCTTCGCCGAGGAAATAATAGAGAGAATCTGGATTTTCAATGCCGCCAATGCATTCAAGGCGAACGTTAGAAAGCAGCTGTACCGCTTTGCTGTTCTTTCCCGCCAAGGCCGCTTCGATACCCTTTGTATAATTTTTATCACATCGAGCCGACTTATCAAACTTTTTCTTTGCAGAAACACCAGAAACCAATACCATCAATGTTAACAGAACAATACGCATCATAGATTCAGTTCCCCTTACGAGATTTTATGTTCAAATCATTTTTTCTACGAAAATTTTGATCAATCTGATCAACAGATCTCAATTTATTATGAGCAAGCGCGTGTAAAATAGTTTTTCCCAACGCAATCAGCCCAGACTCAATTGCGTATCCCCACATGAATTCGTCCCGGCCCGGACCCTTCATCGCAGTGGCGAGCCCAAATTAGTGTAAAATTCACTTTTCCCGCAGGAATACGAACACCTCCACCGTATCCGAAAAGATATTCAACATCTTGCGAAGAAAAATAGACCGGAACACCAACCGCTGGATCTCCAAAGAGAAAGAAAGACCCTTTTTCGCTAAAATAAAACCGAAGTTCAGACCGTACCGAACCGACACCCACATAGGATTTTTGTTGTTCGTTGTAGCCACGAATAGAGTTCACTCCCCCAACCCGAACTTTTTCTGTGGAGTGAAGTTTTTCTGGTATAGTTACCGCCACTGCTCCAAAATCAAACGCACCACCTAACGCGATCACGCGATTACAGGGAATCTGAAGATCCAAATTCACCGAAAAATCACTGCGGGGAATTGAGCTTTGCAGTTCATGAAGAATCCCGCTCCCTGCCGAAAGTTTCGTTCCCCAATCAAATTTAGCCCGTTTAAACGGGGGACGAAACCGTTCAAGTGAAAGTGAAATGCCGGTAAACGTCCTCTTAGCATTTGAAGAATCAGAAAGTTCATAATACTTCCCCGACATTCCCGCTTCCCACGTTCCCCCAAGCCGATATCCAGCTCCCAAAGTAGCTTCCAACCGTCCATACTCTTCACGCAGAACTTCCGCTGCCCCTGAAGTTTTCAAAGAAAAAGGAGAATTAAGAAACCACGGAACCATGACACCTATCGAAGCTTTTTGAAGTTCTTTATCTCCATACACAGAAAGTATAACCGATTCGCCCACGCGGAAAAGATTGAGAAGATCCAGATCGAGATATCCAATCACCCCTCGATTATCTCCGGAACTCCACGACAAAGCCCCGTCGACAAAGAGATTTCTTTGAATCTTCACAGTAACAGGAAGAATCATTTTTGTTGTATCATCAACCGTTGCGACTTGTGGCACGCCGGTTTCAGCAAAGGATATATACTTATTTGTTTCAAGAAGTCGCGGGATTCGATCGAATAGATCCGTCCCATACCGATGTTCTATTCCTCCAATCGGCCGAACGAACAAACGGGATGGTATGGGTTCAGAAGGAACAAAGAGAACTGTTACAGAATCAACAAACTGACCAGAATCAACAACAAAGAATGCACTATCACGATTCTCCCCGCCGACAATTTTTGGTTGTACTGATACAAATGGATATCCCTGATCTGAAAGCTCTCGAACAATAGAGTCCGCCGAAAACCCCGCACGCTCTAACGAATACCGCGGCTCCTCTATTGAAACAGAAAGGGACTCCCCAAAGAGGAATCCCGCATACGTTAAAACAACCAAAACTACGAAACGATTAGTCACGAGTGCGGCGTTTTTGAAGCTCTTTGCCTTCCACAGAATATTTTGCAACAAGAACCGCTTCGAGCCGTTCTGTATCAATAAGTTTACCCGTGACTTGGCAAATACCATAGGTTCCGTCTTTCACACGTTGAAGTGCATCATCGATCTGTTCAAGATACTTCCCGTGACGTTCAGAAAGAGTCATGGCAAATTCCCGTTCATACGAGAGTGCTGCCGCATCTCCAAGGTGATTCGAATATGAAGAACTTTCACCGGTAGAATCGGTAATTGTCTGCTTGAGATTTTCATCGCTCAAGTACCGAAGATCTGAGATAATATTATCTCGTTCTTCCAGCAGAAGATTGTGAAAATACGAAAGTTCTTCTTTGGAAAGTCTGGTTTTCTCTGCAACCATTTGGTTCTCCTAACAGTGGTTCGTGGCTTGTTGTGAACACGCCAATACAAGATGCCGATAATTATACCCGACGGCAATGAGTTTTACCACTATTTTATGTAAGAAATACACGAGAACCACAAATTTATCGGTTTTTCACATCATTTTTGACTAAATCAACTCTTTTTCAACCACTATTTTGTGATACCACTTCACTAATAGTTTTCCCTTTTGCCCATCTACTTTTCATTTTTAAGGCTTAAAGAAAAAAAACTGCCCCGTCAAAAGGAACTGTTTTCAAAAATTATTTCCGTCTGAAAGAACTATCCAATCGCTTCACACTCGGTGCAAATCCAGTCGATAAATGATTCCAAATGAGGAACCCCTTTCAACTCAACGCCACACCATTCAAGTTTAAGCGTTAGAGCACTGATTCCGCCAATCTGAAGTGAACAATTTTCGCTGCCACCAATCTGTTCCACTACCGGAAATATCGGCACAGATCCTTTTGCAATTGATTCAATCTGGGGAAGTACAAGTTCGCGAGCAAGAACAGTGGCACGACTATCCTGTTTATGTGATTGATTCGGAAAAATCCATTTCAAGCGGAACGAACCATTGTTCTTTTCAGAAAGTTCATAAATATTCTTGGTGAATTTTTCAGAATCGGAAGAAGTGCCATTTTCGGTGGTATACAAAATTCGGATACTCATTCACAAGCCTCATCTAATTGTTTAGGGTAATTTTTTTCGTATAGTACTGAAGTGTATGCTATAAAATACATTGCTTTAGCGGTTTTTCAAAATACATCATTTGCAGAGAAACCTCCGCATCAATATTCATTTGGCGAGAATGAAGAAAAAATGTTACTACTCAGGTATCACGAAAAAACCTTTGTTTTGTAAGTGATTGATATCCCCTCAACTCGTTCCGAGGCTCCGGCCTTGG